>JAOTVO010000115.1 GCA_029863355.1 Candidatus Krumholzibacteriia bacterium | reverse complement strand
CACGGGCACGCGGTCCTCGAACTTGGTGCCGCCCTTGCCCGGGGTCACCCCCGCGACGATGCGCGTGCCGTACGCCAGCATCTGGCCCGCGTGGAACGACCCGTCGCGGCCGGTGATGCCCTGCACGATGAGTCGGGTGTTCTGGTCTACGATAATGCTCACGACGTTCTCCCTCCCGATCAGGCGGCCAGTTCGATGGCCTTCTTGACCGCTTCGTCCATGGTCTCGGCGGCGTGCAGCGCCGGGATGCTGCTCAAGATCTCGCGCGCCTCCTCCTCGTTCGTCCCCGTGAGGCGCACGACGACGGGAAGCCCGAGCCGCATTTGCTCGAACGCCGTCACCAGCCCGCGCGCGACGTCGTCGCAGCGCGTGATGCCACCGAAGATGTTGAACAGGATCGAGCGCACGTTCTTGTCCCGCAGGATGATCTCCAGCGCGGCGACCACCTTCTCCGGCCGCGAGCTCCCGCCGATGTCGAGGAAATTCGCCGGCTGGCCGCCGTAGGTCTTCACCATGTCCATCGTCGCCATGGCCAGGCCGGCGCCGTTGACCACGCAGCCCACGTTGCCCTCGAGCTTGACGAAGGACAGCCCCTCGGCGCGGGCGGCGGCCTCGCCGGGGTCCTCGGCCTGCGCGTCGCGCATCGCCTCGAGATCCGCGTGGCGCTCCAAGGCGTTGTCGTCGAGGTTGATCTTGGCGTCGATGGCCAGCACCTCCCCCGCCGAGGTGACGATCAGGGGGTTGATCTCGGCCAGGCTCGCGTCCGCCGCCTCGTACACGCGATAGAGCTTCTGGATCACCGCCCCGATCTGCCGCGCGACCGCCGGATCGTCCACCAGGGCCCCGGCCACGCCGCGGGCCTGGAAGGGGTGGACGCCGTAGAGCGGGTCCACGTGCAGGCGCTTGATCGCCTCGGGATTCTCCCGCGCCGTCACCTCGATCTCCACCCCACCCTCGGCGCTCGTCATCACCAGTGGCTTCTGCACGGCGCGGTCGAGGATCACGCCGACGTAGATCTCGCGGGCGATGTCGACCGCTTCGGTGACGAGGACCTTGCCCACCGTCTCGCCCTTGATGTCCATGCCCAGGATCTGCTTGGCCTTTTCGCGCGCCTCCTCCGGCGTCGCGGCGAGCTTCACCCCGCCCGCCTTGCCGCGCCCGCCCACTAGGACCTGCGCCTTGACGACGACCGGCTTGCCGATCTCGCGCGCGGCGGCGGCGGCCGCGTCGGGCGTCGTCACCACCGTCCCCGGCGGGACCGGAATCCCCTCCGAGCGCAGCAGCTCTTTGGCCTGATACTCGTGGATCTTCATCTTGTCTCCCTTCCGATCATGCCGGCGGATGATTCTCCGCGAAGCGGTCGAGGATCTCCCCGAGGTTGGGGGATCCATTCTCCTCCAGCGCGTAGGACACGCGCACCGCCGGCTTGTTCACGTCGACGAGGCGCAACAGGTCGATGGGCGTTCCCACGATCACGACGTCGCAGTCGACGGCGTTGATGGTGCGCTGCAGGTCTTCGATCTGCTCGTCGCCGTAGCCCATGGCGGGCAGGAGCTCGCCGATCCCCGGGTAGGCGTCGAAGGTCTCGCGTATTCGCCCCGCCGCCCACGGCCGCGGATCGACGATGGAAGCCGCGCCGTGTCGCCGCGCCGCCACCACGGCAGCGCCGAACTTCATCTCGCCGTGGGTCAGCGTGGGGCCGTCCTCTACGCACAGCACGCGCTTGCCCTGTATCAGCGAAGCGTCGCCCTCCACCGTCACCGGCGAGCTCGCCTTGACCACGGTGGCGCGGGGGTTGCGGCTGGCGACGTTGGCCAGCACCGTCGCCACGCCCCCGGGCGTCGCCGAGTCCATCTTGTTCACCACCACCACGTCCGCGCGGTAGAGGTTGGTCTCGCCGGGATAGTATTGCACCTCGTGGCCCGGCCGGTGCGGATCGACGACGGTGATCCACAGGTCCGGCTTGTAGAACGGCAGATCGTTGTTGCCGCCGTCCCAGAGTATGACGTCGGCTTCCTTCTCCGCCTCGCGCAGGATGGCCGCGTAGTCCACACCCGCGAAGACCACGCTGCCGGCGGCGAGGTGGTGCTCGTACTCTTCGCGTTCCTCGATGGTGCACTCGTGCCGGTCGAGGTCGTCGTAGCTAGCGAAGCGCTGCACGACCTGTCTCGTGAGGTCGCCGTAGGGCATGGGGTGGCGCACGACCACCACGCGGTAGCCGCGCTCGCGGACCAGGCGCGACACCTTGCGCGTGGTCTGGCTCTTGCCGCTCCCCGTGCGCACCGCGGTGATCGCGATGACGGGCTTGATGCTCGAGAGCATCGCGCGCTCGGCTCCGAGGGTCACGAAATCCGCGCCCATGGCGTTGGCGAGCGCGCCCCGCTGCATCACGTGCTGGTAGGAGACGTCGCTGTAGGAGAAGACGACGACGTCGACGCGCTCGCGGCGAATCAGGTCGGCGAGGTCCTCCTCGGCGACGATGGGGATGCCCCCGGGGTAGAGGTCTCCGGACAGGCGGGCCGGGTACGTGCGTCCCTCGATGTCGGGGATTTGCGCGGCCGTGAACGCGACCACCGTGACGTGGGCGTCGTTGCGGAACACGGTGTTGAAGTTGTGGAAGTCACGCCCGGCGGCGCCCATGATCACGATGCGTTTCTTGCCCATGCCTCGGTTCCTTCCCTACTGGGTCCCGGGGTCATCGTCGGTTCGCTCGGCGATGCGCCGGACCACGCTGCTCGTGGCGTATCCGGGCTTCATCGGAAACCGCCTCACCTCGCCCCCGTACCCCAACACGAACGGTTCTCCGACGATCTCGCCGTCGCCGTACTCGGACCCCTTGACGAGTATGTCCGGTCTGACTTTCTGAATCGTTTCCAGCGGCGTGTCCTCGGCGAACACCGTCACCGCGTCCACCCAGCGCAGCGCCAGGAGGAGCTCGACGCGTTCGGCAGCCGGATAGATTGGCCGCCCCGGGCCCTTGAGGCGCCCCACCGAGGCGTCGTCGTTGATGGCGACGAGTAGCAGATCGCCGATCCCCGCCGCTTCCTCGAGCAGCGCGAGATGCCCGGGGTGCAGCAGGTCGAAACACCCGTTGGTGAAGACCACGCGCCGAGCGGCGCGGCGCCACTCCCGGGCCACCCGCTCGAGCGCGCCAGCGCTGACCCACCCCTCCAGTCTCACCTCAGGTGATGACCCTGATTCGCTCATTTGAAAGCACTTACGAGGACGTCCCTGGTGACACTGGCGGTGCCGACCTCGCGCACGACCTCGCCGGCGGCCGCGTTGGCCATGATCACCGCGTCGGTCAGGTCGACCCCCGCGGCCAGCGCGGCGGCCAGCACGCCGATCACCGTGTCCCCCGCGCCGGTGACGTCGTAGACCTCCTTGGCCACGGTGGGGATGTGCACCTCGCCGCCGGCGCCGTGGAACAGGCTCATTCCGTCTTCCCCGCGCGTGACCAGCAGCGCCTCCAGCGCGAGCTCGCGCATCACCGCGAAGGCGCGCGCGGCAGGGTCTTGACCGTCGCCGAAGCGCAGACCGGTCGCCCGGAACACCTGCTTGGCGTTCGGGGTGACCACGCTCGCGCCTGCATACCAGGAGAAGTGCGGCACGTACGGATCGACGAGCACGGGCTTTCCCGCCGAACGCCACGCCGCGATGAGCGCGCCGAGCGGCGCCTGGGCCACCACGCCCTTGCCGTAATCGGAGACGACCAGTGCGTCACAGGTCGCCGCCAGCGCGCCCGCTGCGGCGAACAGCCGCGCGACGGCGTCGGCCGGAGGCGGTGACTCGGTCTCGAAGTCCGCGCGCACGACCTGCTGGTTGCGCGCAATGATGCGAACCTTCTCCGTCGTTTCGCGTCCCGCCACGCCCACCAGGCCCGAGGCGTCGATGCCTTGCGCCGAGACTAGGTCGCGCAGCTCGGCGCCTTCGCGATCGTCGCCCGTGATGCCGAGCAAGTGGACGGTGGCTTCGAGCGCGCGCAGGTTGGCCGCGACGTTGGCGGCCCCGCCCAGGCGCGCGCTGCGCCGCAGCACCTGTACGACGGGCACGGGGGCTTCGGGAGAAATGCGCTCCGCGTCGCCCCAGAAGTAGCGGTCGAGCATCACGTCGCCCACCACCGCCACGCGCGCGAAGGCGAAGCGCTCGGCGTGGGCGGCGACGCGCTCGACGGGCAATCGCGGATTACTCCGCGTCGGAGTCGTCACGGGACACCTCGAAGGGGCCGTTGGGCCAGGATGTCGCGGCCCGCCCGCCGGCGGCGGGGCGGCGGTCCGGAAATGCAACGCGGTCCCGGGCTGCCGTGGGACCGCGACCGCGCGCGTGCAAGGATTGCGGTTCCTGCAAACGCGCTAAACCTAGCACACGGTCCCGAGCCTGTCAAGGTCACGACCGTCAACGTAACCAACTATATAGCAATAGGTTACATGATCGCGCGGGGCACCGACGAAGCCACTTGCTCGCCTTGTGGCGCGCGGGGTCGTGTGCTAGATTGACACGGGCGCGCACGCGCGCGTCACCAACGATCCCGGGAGGGAGACATGAGCCCCGAACAGCGAACAGTTAACATCGAGATCGGCGACAAGGAGTGGGAGGGCGTCTACTCGAACTTCGTCATCATCACCCACTCCAGTTCCGAGTTCGTGCTGGACTTTGCGCGCATGCTGCCGGGCGCGCAGAAGGCGAAGGTCTTCGCCCGTATCCTCACCACGCCGCAGCATGCCAAGGCGCTGCTGCGCACCCTCGAGGACAACGTCAAGAAGTTCGAGACCGAGCACGGGGAGATCAAGCTCGCGCCCAACGAGCCCGGGCGCGGGCCCATCGGTTTTCAGACGCAGCCTCCCTCGGCGGAGAAGCGCTAGCCGGCCTCACGAGGGCGGCGCCGTCTTCCAGCGCCGGTGCGCCCAGAAGTACTCCTCCGGGTGGCGGCGGATGTGCGTGGCCAGGCAATGCGTGGCGCGCTGCGTGAGGTCGGCGACGGCCGCTTCCCCCTCCAGCGAAGGATCCGCGTAGAGCGGCGCTTCCAGCACGGCGGCATGGCGCCCGTGCCCCTCGCGGCGGATGAAACTGGCGACGATGGGGCAGCGCTGCCGGACGGCGAACATCGCCGGCCCCCGCACCGTGGAAGCACTCCGCCCCAGGAAATCCACGAACACCCCCGCCTCGCGCGCGTCCTGGTCGCCCAGGAGTGCTACGACCTGGTTATCCCGCAGTGCGCGCAGGACCTTGCGCAGGGCGACGTCGCGCGTGATGATGCCGATGCCCTGGCGGCGGCGCAGGTCGTTCATCGCGTCGTCCACGCGCCCGTTGGTCTGTTCCCCGACGAGGAAGTGGAGGGGGTAGCCGCGCGCCGCGATGGCCGCGCCCAGCAGCTCCCAGTTGCCGTAGTGTCCGCCGAAGATCACGGCCCCGCGCCCGCCGGCCAGCGCGGCGTCGAGGTGCTCGGACCCCTCGAAGCGCACCAGGGCGCGCACCTGGCCATGGTCGAGGCGGCGCTGCGCGGCGAACTCCATCAGGGACCGGCCCAGGTTGGCGTAGGACCGCCGCCCGATCCGCCCCGCCGTGCGCCTTCCCACGCCCAGACTGCGCTCGATGTTGTCGATCACCACCGCGCGACGAACGCGCACCACGTCGAAGGCGATGCCGCCGAGCGCCGCGCCGATGCCGCGCGCCAGGCCCATGGGCAATCTGGCGGCGAGCGCGAGCGCAAAACGCACGCCCGCGTATTCGATCGCGTGCCGCGCGCGCTTGGTTCGACTGAGCACCGCTTTCCCTTCGCGTTTGCCGATGCCCGCTACGCGCCCTGTGGTCGCGCATAGCGGCCGGCCGCGTCGCTTTCGGCCAGCCCGGCCAGCTCCAACTCTAACAGATGCCGTTGCACGTCGGCGACGGCGAGCCCGGTGTGCGCCGCGATCTCATCGACCGGCGCGCCGGAGCGCGAGAGTGCGGCCAGCACCGCCTGCGCCCCCGGCGGGGCGTCGTCGTCTTCGCTCGCGCGCTCCTCGCCGCCGGCCACCGGCTCGGGGCGCAGCAGGGGCACGGCGTCGAACACGTCGCCCGCCCCCTCCACCAGGAAGCCTCCCTGGCGGATCAGGTGATTGGGTCCCTGGGCCCGGAAATCACCGGGAAACCCCGGTACCGCCCCCACGTCGCGGCCCTGTTCGAGGGCCCAGCGCGCCGTGATGAGGGCGCCGCTGCGCAGCCCGCCCTCAACGACGACCACGGCGTGGGCCAGCGCGCTGATCATGCGGTTGCGCCGCGGGAACACGTGCGCGGCGGCGTGCATGCCCATGAGCTGCTCGCTCACCACGCAACCTTCGGCCGCGATCTCCATCATCAGGGCGGCGTTCTCCGCTGGGTACGGCACGTCCAGACCAGTGCCGATCACCGCCACCGTCGTCCCGGGCAGGCCCAGGGCGCCGCTGTGCGCCGCGGTATCGATGCCGCGCGCCAGCCCGCTCACCACGGTAACGCCGGCCGCGGAGAGGTCGCGCGCCAGGCGCTTGGCAAAGGCCACGCCTCCCGGCGAGGGCTTGCGCGTGCCCACCACCGCCACGCCGCGCACCCGCAGGCGCTCGACGTCGCCCTTGCAGAACAGGAGCGCCGGCGGCTGCGCCACCTCGCGGAGCGCCTCCGGATACTCAGGGTCGCGCGGGCACAGACAGCGCGTCCCCGTGCGCGCGACGGCGTCGCGCTGGGCGTCGAATGCGCGCCAGTCCACCGGCCCCACGCGCTTGCCGATCAGCGCGGTGAGCCGATCGCGTCCTCCCGTATCCTGGAGGAGCGCGAAGAGCTCCTCGGCGTCGAGCGACAGATCCAGGCACTCCGGCGCGCCCACCACGACCAGGGCTAGCGCCGCTTGATAGTTCTCGAACATACCCATCACCTCCACACCCGCCGCGCGCGCGGCGGTCTTCCCTAGCGTTCGAGCAGCTTCGCGATCTCTGTGACCAGACCCTGCAACCCCTCCCCGCTCACGGCCGACATCGGTGCAACGCGCTCGTGCAGGGCCAAGAACTCGGGGTCGACACCGCGCGCGCCACCGGGCAACAGGTCGCACTTGGTCAGGGCCAGGACGCTCGGGCGAGCGAGCAGCGCCGGGTCGTAACGCATGAGCTCGCCGCGCAGCACGCCGTAGTCGGCGCCGACGTCGGGGCCGGTGACGTCCACCATGTAGACTAGCGCGCGGCAGCGTTCGACGTGACGCAAGAACTCGATACCCATCCCCTTGCCGGCGTGCGCCCCTTCGATGAGGCCGGGGATATCCACCATGACGAACGCGCCGGACTCGCCCGCGCGCACGATACCGAGCACGGGCGTCGTGGTGGTGAACGGGTAGCCGGCGATCTTCGGGTGCGCCGCGCTGATCACGGAGAGCAGCGTCGACTTGCCGGCGTTGGGCGCGCCCACCAGCCCCACGTCGGCAACGAGCTTCAGGGTCAGCTCCAGGGTGCGCTTCTCCCCGTCCCCGCCGTAGGTGAAGCGGCGCGGCGCGCGGTTGCGCGACGACTTGTAGCGCTCGTTGCCCAGCCCGCGCCCGCCCCCGCACGCCGCCACCACCCGCGCGCCCGGCTCCAGCAGCTCGCCCAGCACCTCCCCGCTCTGCGCGTCCTTGACCACGGTGCCAGGAGGGACCACGACGACGGCGTCCTCGCCGTCCCTTCCCCGCTGGCTCTTCCCCTTGCCGTGCTCGCCGCGGCCGGCCGTGTGGTGCCGGCGGTAGTGCAGATCGACGAGCGTGCGCACGTCCGCCGACGCGGTCACCACCACGTCGCCGCCCTTGCCCCCGTCGCCCCCGTTGGGGCCGCCGCGGGGCACGGACTTCTCGCGCCGGAACGACACGCAGCCGTCGCCGCCGTCGCCGGCCGTCGCCTCGATGATGACGTGGTCGATGAACA
>JAOTVO010000114.1 GCA_029863355.1 Candidatus Krumholzibacteriia bacterium | reverse complement strand
CCCGACGCGCGTTTCGAGGTCCGCTCGCCGCTCGCCGTCCCCCACCACGACCAGGCGCACGCGCGCGTCGTGCTGGGCCAGGGCGGCGAAGGCGGCGAAGAGGCGCGCGTGATCCTTGGCCGCGGACAGCCGCGCCACGATGCCGAAGACGAACCCGTCGGCGGGAACGCCCATGGCGGCGCGCGCGGCGCGCCGCGCGGCCGGGTCGGCGCGGTCCGCGAAGGCGGCAACGTCGACGCCGTTCAATACCGTCGCCACGCGCCCCGCCGGGGCTCCCGCGCGCTCGACGGCGATGCGGCGGGCGTCCTCGGAGACGGTGACGAAGTGGTCGACCAGGCCCAGGCGCTGCAGCAGGACCGGCTTGCGCTCGCCGGAGGTCTTCATCCCGTGCGCCGTGTAGACCACCCCCGCGGCGCCGGCCAGGCGGCCAGCCAGGGCGCCGTAGACCAGCGGCGCGGTATTGTGGCAGTGCACAAGGGCGACCCGCTCGCGTCGCAGGATTCGCGCCAGGCGCGCCAGTGCCCCCAGGCGGAAGCCGGGCCCCTTGGCCAGCGCCCGCACGGGGACGCCGGCGGCCACCGCCTGCTCGCCCAGATCGCCCCCTGCCCCGAGGCAGACGATCGAGCAGCGGTAGCGCGTGCGGTCCACGTGGGTGGCCAGATCCAGCACGACGCGCTCCAGCCCGCCGATGGCGAGGTTCTGCACGACGTGCGCGACGTGCGCCGTGGCGCTCACGAACTCGCCCCCGCGCGGGCTTGCTCGCGCAGGTACGCGAACGCGCGCGCCAGCCCCTCCTCCGGTGGCACGGACGGTCGCCACCCGAGCCTCTTGAGCTTGGCGTTGTCGAAGCGCATGCCCTTCCACAGGCTGGCCGTCTTGTACGGCGTGAACACCGCCGGCAGCTGCCCCCGCGCGTGCCGGTGGTACCAGACCGTCGAGCGCGACAGGCATTGCATCAGCGCGTAGGGGACGCGAATGAACGGCCGGCGCTCGACGTGGCGGCGGTAGCGGCGCAGGTACTGGCGTGAGGTGATGGGGCCGTCGTCGACCACGTTGAAGGCCTCGCCCGCCCCCCCGTCGGCGCGCCCCGCGATGGCCACGGCGTCGGCGCAGTTGTCCACGTACGTCAGCGGGAGCAGGCTGCTCCCGCCCAGGTGGAGAAACAGGCCGAAGAGGTTGAGCCCCACGCGCGCCGACATCGGCGCGCCGCCGGGCCCGTAGATGACGCCGGGTCTGAGGATGACGAGGCGTCTCCCGGTGGCGTCGCGCCAGTCGCGAAAGAGCTTCTCCTGCCGCCACTTGGCGTGGGAGTAGACGTCCCGCCGCTCGGGGTGCGGCTCCAGCGGGGTCTGCTCGTCTATGCGGCTGCCCGAGGGCAGGCCCGCGACCCCGTAGACCCCGAGCGAGCTCACCAAAGCGACCGCCGTGTCGGGCTGCGGATCGAGCGCCCGCAGCAGGCTGTCGGAAGCCACGACGGTGTTCAGGAAGATATCCGCGGGCGAGCCGCGGAGCGAGGCAGCCAGATGGTAGACGGTATCGACGCCCTCGACGGCGCGTGCGGCGTCGCCGCGCGAGAGCAGGTTGCCCACGCAGATCTCGACGCGCGCCGCCGCCTCGGCGCCCAGTCGCGCCTCGAGGCTCGCGCACTGTGCGCTCGTGCGCACAAGACAGCGCACGCGCGCGCCGCCGTCGGCGGCGAGCCGCGCCACGACGGCCCGCCCGAGGAAGCCGCCCGCGCCGGTGACGAGCACGGTCACGCCGCTCCTCCGTCGCCGTCGCGGTCCAGCTGCGCGAAGATCTCGTCCATCCAGCCCGCAATGCGGAGGATCGTCGCCTCGGCGATCGGGACGTCGCCATCCTCGAGGATGCTGGCGTAGAAGCGGCGGAAGAGCTCGTTCATACCGGCGAAGAACTGGAAGTCGGCGCGCGCGAAGCGCCAGACGTTGCGAAACCCCTCGCGCGCGTATTCCCGACTGATGGCGAAGGCCGGGAGCAGGCGCCCGATCGCGCTGGGCAGACGGTCGGCGTGATCGAGCACCAGCGCGCGGGCGGTGAAGTCTGCCGTGACCGTGTTGCGCGTTCCGTACACCCGCAGAACATGCTTCACGGGGACGGCGTGCGCGGAGAACGTGGCATAGGCCGTGGTCCGCTCGCCGCGCATCACCACGCGCAGCTCGTCCAGCAGCGCGTCGCGCGCGTCGCCGAAGGCGCCGGGCCGCCGCCGGAGTCCCAGGGCGCTCACCCACGGCCGGTCCTCGGGGATGAATTCCTCGATCTTGTGCAGCACGTGGTCGACGTTGTTCTGGAACAGCTTCCCGGGCAGCGCGTGGATCCAGTGCGTCGCGTCGGCGAGCAGAACGGCCCCGAAGGGGCCGGAGAGGTTGTAGCCCAGGGTGCTCTCGACGTGGACCGCTTCGCCGACGAGGTCCTCATCGCGCAGGCGTCGCAAGGCGACCATGAGCGGGTCGAAGGCGAAGGAGTGTCCCACGGTGACCTTGCGGCCGGCCGCGCGCGCGTGTGCGAGGAGTGCGACGGCCTCGGCGCGATCGACGGTGAAGGGCTTCTCCACGTACACGTGGCAGCCCGCGTCGAGAGCGCGGCGCGCCAGCGGGGCGTGCGACTGCGGCGGCGTCGTGATGTGCACCACGTCCGGCCGGCAGGCCTCGAGCATGGCGTCGACGTCGTCGAAGTGGCGCGCGATGCCGTAGCGGGCGGCCAACTGCTCGGCCATGAGCAGCTCCCGATCGCACACGGCCACCACCCCCGCGTTGGCGAGCTTGGCGATCTCCTCTACGTGCGCGTCGGCGATCTTCCCGCACCCGACGACGGCGACTTTCAGCGTCACGGCGGTCCTCCTCTTCCCGAGGCGGCCGATGCCGTCGGCCCGGAGCGACCCAGGATGGATTCGAATTCAGAGAGCATCTCGTGTGCCACCGTGTCCCAGGTGCGCGACTTCCCCGCCGCTTCGATCGTCGCCGTGTCCCAGGTCGTGGCCAGGGACTGGTCGAGCGCGGCCGCCAGGGCCGGCGAGTCCTCCGGGGGGACCATGAGACCCAGGGCCGCGGACGTCACGATCTCGGGGACGCCGCCGACGCGCGTGGCCACCACGGGGCGCCCGCAGGCGAGCGATTCCACAGCGGCGTTGGGGTGCCCTTCCTTGCGGCTCGAGAGCACCGTGACGTCCGCGGCGGCCATCCACACGGGAACCTCGTCGTGCGGTCGCGCGCCGGCCAGGAACACGCGCTCCCCGACGTCCAGGCGGGCGATCTGACCGGAAAGGGCCGTCATCTCCGGGCCGTCACCGACGATCACCACGCGCGCGCCCGCCGTTTGCATGCCCGCGGCCGCCTCGACGAGCACGTCGATCCCCTTCTCCCGGCCCAGGCGACTGACGCAGACGACCAGGCCGCCGTCCAGGGCGAGGCCGAGGCGGCGGCGCGCAGCGCGCTTGTCCAGGTTGCGGTGGCGCTCGACCTCGATCCCGTTGCGAATGACGGCGACGTGGTCGGCGGGGACACCCAGCCCGACGACGTCCTCCTTCAACGCCTCGCTCACCGAGAAGACGCGCCGCGCGCGGCGCAGCGCCCAGGAGATCAGCCGGCCCTGCAGGCGGTTCTGCGCGATACTGTGGATGTCGCTGCCGCGACAGAAGATGACAGCCGGCACGCCCAGCCGCCGGCCCAGCAGCACGTTGGCGAAGCCATAGGGATAGGCGAAGTAACCGAGGATGAGGTCGGGGGCGAACTCCCGCGCGACGCGCTCGTAGAAGCGGACGACCGACGCGTAGAGCGTGAAACCGTGGAGCGAGCGGCCGACCTTCGGCGTGACCACGTAGCGCGGATAGGCCACGGAGAATCCCGCCACCTGGTCTCGCGCCGGCACCCCCGCGCACCAGGCGTAGCGCCCGCGCTTGACGAATGATGGCGCATAGGGCACCGGTGCGACCACGCGCACGTCGCAGCTCTTGGCCAGCGCCGCCGCCGCCTTGAGGTTGTAGATTCCCCGGTTGACGAGGATCCGGTTGGGGAAGATCCCCGTGGATATGAGCACCCTGATTCGACGCATGCGCGGATGCCGTGCGCGCCGGCGCGGAGGGCCGCCGGACGCCGTCCGGCCTAGCTCTCGCTCCCGTAGTACTCGTAGTCGTAATAGTACGGGAGAACGCGCGACGCGTTATTGAGCACGACGCCTCCCACGTGGGCGTTGGAGTCCAGCAGGATGTTGCGCGCGCGCATGACCACCGGCTTGGGCGTGATCCCGGCCAGCACGACCATCAGCACCGTCTCGATCTCGGAGCAGAGAAACAGGGTGTCGCTCACGGCCAGCACGGGCGCGCTGTCGACGATCACGACGTCGTGATAGAAGGAGAGCTTGCCCAGCACCTCCCGCAAGGTCTCGGACCCGAAGAGCTTGCCCGGATGCGCCGTGCGATCGCCGGCGGTGATCACGCTCAGGTTCTCCTGCGGTGTTCGCTTGACCACTTCCATGGGGTCGACGGTGCCCTCGAGACAGTCCTTGAACCCGACCGCGTTCTCGAGGCCGAAGATCCGGTGCGCGCGCGGGCGCCTCAGGTCGGCGTCGACGATGAGCACGCGCTTGCGCGGAAACTGAGCGATGGTCACCGCCATCCACGACGCGATCGTGCTCTTGCCCTCGCCGCGGTTGGTGCTCGTGATGAGGAACGACTTGTACTGCTGGCCGTCCGGACCCTTCTTCGCGTTGTGGTAGAGGCGGCGCAACTCGGTGGCCACCGGCGACTCGCTGTCGAAGTAGTCGAATATGGTCTCGGCGTCGTGCGGCACGGTTATCCCCTGTCCGCCTGCGTCGTCCGGCCGAGGTCGAGGTCGATCATCTGGGCGCGAGAAGACTTCCCGTACAGGTAGAAGCCAATGAGTGAACCGGCTATGACTACTACTGATACGACGATCCACGCGGCGGCGCGGCGGCGCGATCCCTCGGCCGTGAACTTGCCGCCCTTTTCGAAGCGCGGGACGGTTCCCAGCACCTTCATCCCCAGCTCTCGCTCGACCTCGTCGACCGAGCGGAACGACGTGTCGGTGAACTCGGTGATGAGGAGGCCGCTGCCCCCCACCATCAGGCCCAGCACAACCGCCATGACCAGGATCTTCGCCTTGTTGGGACGGACGGGAAAGAGCGGCTTGCCGGCCGCTTCGACGACGACGATCGACGCGCCCAGATCGGTGCTCTCCACGGCCTCGCTGATTTGCGTGGACGTGCGCGAGCTCAGGAAGGTGTTGTACAGCGTCCGATTCTGCTCCACCTCCTGGCGCAGCCGCTCCAGCTCGGCGTTCATCTGCGGCTCGAGTGCCACACGGTTGCGGAAGGCGGTGATGAAGGCGTTGAGCGCGTCGCGTTTCTGTTGCAGCGCCTCCAGCTCCACCTGCTGGAAGAAGTACTCCGCGACGAGCGGGCGGTAGTCGGCCGGCACCTGCGGCATCTCGGTGAGCACCGCACCGGTCAGGTAGCGCTGGAGCTGCTGCTCGGTCTCCACGATGGCGTCGCGCACGCTGCCGTCGGGTGCGTTCCGCTGCGCGGCCGGGGCCCCACCGCCGAGCTCGGCGAGGAGGGCCGTCTCCAGACGGGAGCCGAGCGCGCCGTCGAGCCGCCGGAATTCGGCCGAGCGCGTCACCGCGCCGCCGTCGGGCACACGCCCCAGGAGCGCGACCAGGCGCGAGCGGATGGTGCCCAGCGCGCTCTCCGTGTGCTCGATATTCAGATCGAGCTCGCGCCGCAGCGCCTCGGCCGTTCCCACGTTGCCCGCGTTGATGGGGTTGGCCTCGAGGGTGTACTGAGCCATCCGCTCCTGGAAGCTCTCCAGCGCGCGTTCGGAGCGTTCCAGGCGCTCCTTGTAAACGGCCACCTGTTCCTCGCTGAAGTCGCCCACGTGGCGCAGGTCCTCGAGTGCGTGGCGGCGCTGCTGGTCGATGTAGAGGTTGGTCACCGCTTCGGCGATGACGAAGCACGCCTCCGGGTTGGCGTCGGCGTAGGTGACGCGAAAAAGCCACGGGCCCTCGCGGTCGACGAAGATGCGCCGCTTGAGAAAGTTGCGCAGCCGCCGGTACACCAGCTCCTCGGTGCTCAGGCTCGGGTAGAGATCGCGCCGCTCGGCGTCCGCCGCCGCGATGAGCGCGGGGTCGCGGTCCATCCCCAGATGGCGGATCAGCTCGTCGAGGAAGGCGCTGCCCGCGAGATCCGCCTCGAGGCGGGCGATGGCCTCGGCGTCCGCTGAGCGGCGCCGTCCCCCGTCGTCGAGAAAGCGAGCCAGCTCTCGCGTCCCCGAGGACTCCTGCTCCATGCGGATCACCGTGCTGGACTCGTACTCGGGCACGAGAAAGCGCGTGCCCACGCTGGTGACGGCGACGGCGATGACCAGGGGGACGATCAGGAAGTACTTCTTGCGCCAGAGCAGGCGCGAGTACTCGCCGATGTTGAGACGAAAGGAAGGTTGTTCCTGCTGTTCGGAGATGTTGCGCATGGCTCGTGGGCAGCCCCATAGGGCTAATTGTTCGTCCGGACCTGGTCTTTGATGGCGATCACGAGGAGCGTGGTGGTCGCGATGGCGGTGATCAGACCCAGGAGCGTCCGGATGTCGCTCGTGGCCAGCTGCACCAGGGCGCCCTTGCGGGGGACGTGCACGGTGTCGCCGGGCTGCAGCTTGGGATTGCCGAACGGATCCCCGTGGTCGAGAAAGTTGGCCATGTTCACGCGTATCGTCTGGTACGTTCCGTCCCCGCGCGGCCGAATCACCGCGACGTTCTTGAGCTCGGCCAGCTCCACCGGTCCGCCGGCCAGCAGCACCGCGCTGGCGAGATCCTGGCGGGCCTGGAGCCGGTAGATGCCCGGCCGCACCACCGCCCCGAACACGTTGACGCCGAAGGTGCCGGTGTAGACCTCCTCGATCGTGGGCACGATCACCGTGTCGCCCGCTTCCAGGTCGGGCAGGTTGTCCACCGAGCCTCCCTCGATGGCGGCCAGCACGTTGACCACGGTCGTCGTTCCACCGCGCGTGCGGTCCTTGACGATACGCACGTTGTCCAGCGACGCGGACTCCGACGGCCCGCCCGCCTCGCGCAGGAGCTCCCACACGTTGATCGTGTTGGGGAACGAGTACTTGCCCGGGTTGCGCACCTGTCCGGTGATATAGATGATCTGGCTGAGCGCCTCGGTGATCGTGATCTGCACGCGGTTGACGCTGGGGTAGTAGTCGCGCAGCGCCTGCAGCAGCTTGGCCTCGATCTCACGCGCCGTGAGCCCGCTGATGGCGACCTCGCCGATCAAGGGCAGCGTCACCGCGCCGTCCTCCTTGATCACCAGCTCGCGGCTGAGATCCTGGCGCTGGGGCACCGAAAGAAAGACGCGGTCGCCCGGGCCCACGCGATAGTCCGGCGAGAGCCCCTGCTGGGCCCACGCGGCCAGCGGGCCGCCGATGGGGCTGAACGCCACGAGGGCGATCATCAGGACGGCCGGGGCGCGGCGCCATCCATTCGTCATGGCTTCCCTCCATGCCGGGCGGGTCTTCCCGCCCCACTGGGACCCGCACCGGGGCTCGCCCGGTGATACCAGTCCACCGTGCGCGCGATCCCCTCCTCGATTCCAACACGCGGCGCGTAGCCGAGTTCCGCCGTGATGGCCCCAATATCGGCCATCGAGTGGCGGACGTCGCCGGGCCGCGGCGCGCCGTGTTCGGGCTCCACGTCCCCGCCGATGGCGGTGCGCAGGCGCCCGAAGAGCTCGTTGAGCGTGTAGCGGCGCCCGCAGGCGACGTTGTAGACGCGCGCACCCTCGGTGGCGCCTTCACAGGCGAGCAGATTGGCCTGCACCACGTCGGCGATGAACGTGAAATCGCGCGACTGCTCGCCGTCGCCGAAGATGGTGGGCGGGCGGCCCTCCTGGAGGCAGCTCACGAAGATGGGGATCACCGCGGCGTACTCCGAGGTCG
>JAOTVO010000208.1 GCA_029863355.1 Candidatus Krumholzibacteriia bacterium | reverse complement strand
GCCGCCAGATCTCCTGGCGGCGGACCCAGTTGCGTTCCACGCGCGCGAGCTGGTGGATGCCGATCGCCGCCTGAATGTCCATCATGTTGTACTTGAAGCCCGCCTCCGTCACTTGGTAGTGCACGAAGCCCTCGTCGCTGAAGCGCTTCCACGCGTCCTTGCTCATCCCGTGCAGGGCGAGCACCTTGACGCGCGCCGCGTCCGCCTCGCGCTCCGCCAGCACCATCCCCCCTTCGCCCGTGATCACGTTCTTGGTCACGTAGAAGCTGAAGCATCCGAAATCGCCGAAGCGGCCCGCGCGCCTGCCGTGGTAGTCCGTCTCGATGGCGTGCGCGCAGTCTTCGATCATCTTGAGTTTGTGCCGCACGGCGACATCGCCCAGCGCGTCCATCTCGCACGGGCGCCCCGCGAAGTGCACCGGCACGATGGCGCGCGTGCGCTCGGTCACGCGCGCTTCCACCGCGGCGGGGTCGATGTTCATCGTCGCCGGGTGGACGTCGGCCAGCACCGGCGTGGCCCCCGCGTGGATGATGGCGTTGACCGAAGCGCAGAAGGTGAGCGGCGTAGTGATCACCTCGTCGCCCGGACCCACGCCCGAGGCGATCATGCTCAGGTGCAGCGCCGCCGTGCACGAGTTTACCGCCACCGCGTACGCCGCACCGGTGTAGCGCCGGAAGTCCTCCTCGAAGCGCGCCACCTTGGGCCCCGTTCCCAGCCAGCCGCTGCGCATGCTGGCCACGACCTCCGCTATCTCGGCCTCCTCGATGGCGGGTGCGCCGAAGACGAGGAAGTTCTCTTTCTTGCGGACCGGATTGTTGCTCATTTGGAAAGGGCCCTTCCCGCGCGAGCGCAAATTAGCGCTGGCACGCGTCAAAGACGTAGGATACCCTCGGCAGCGCGACGGAATCAACACCAACCCTTTCGCCCGCGCACGCTCCAGGAGCGCGGCGCGCTGTCACCACGTGCCAGGACTCTTCGGTTTCGCCACCCTCTCCCCCGGCGCCGACCTCCCGGCGCCCGAGCGCCTCTCCGCCCTCGAGCGCATGCGCGCCGCCGTCACGCACCGGGACTACACCGTGGCCGACCCGCCCTTCTGCGACGCGCGCGTGTGCGCGGGGCGAGTGGACACGCGCCTCTTCCAGAGCGAAGCGCAGCCGCACGTTGCCGGCGACGTGCGCGTGTGGATCGACGGCGAGATCTACGACGAGCGCCCCGCGGGCGTGAGCGACGCCGCCCTCCTGGCTGCACGCTACCGCGACGACCCGAGCTTCACGTTCCTGCGCGAAGTCGACGGCTTCTTCACCGCCGTGCTCTACGACGCAGCCGCGCAAGAGGTCCACCTCGTTTCCGACCGCTGCGGCTTCCGGCACCTCTTCCACGCCGCGCACGGCGGGCGCCTGTGGTGGGGCACCGAGCTCAAGGCCGTGCGCGAGCTGCCCGGCTTCGAGGCGCGCATCGACCCGGTCAGCGTCGAGGACTATTTCGCCCACGGCTTCTTCACCGGCGATCGCACCTGGTTCGCGGGTGTGGAACTGGTGCCCTACGGGACTGTGCTCTCGTTCCCTCTCGGCGGCGGACCGCCCCGCCACCGCCGCTACTGGGACTGGAGCGACCTCGGCAACGTGCCCGTTCCGCGCGATCGCCGCGAGCTCGTCGCCGAGTGGGCGCGGCTGTTCGTGGCCGCGGTGGCCAGGCGCTGCCGGAGCGGCCGCGTCGGCGTGATGCTGAGCGGCGGCCTCGACTCGCGCGCCATCCTCGCCGCCATCCCCGACTCCATCTCGCCGCTCCACGCCGTCACCTTCGGCCAGCGCGGCTCGCTCGACGTGTCCATCGCCCGGCGCGCGGCCGCCGCGCGGGGCGCGGCGCACCACGTACAGGAGCTCGGCGAGCGCGACTGGCTCGCCCCGCGCTTCGAGGGCGTGTGGTGGTCCGACGGTCAGCTCAACCTGATCGACACGCACGGGATCGGCGGCTACGAGGAGCGGCGCGAGTGGTTCGACATCAACATGAGCGGATTCGCCGGCGACCTCACCATGGGCGGCTCCTACCTGCGCAAGGGCTACGACGACGACTTCGGCGTGCTGCGCTCGCGCGTACGGCGCCAGACCGCCATCGGCATCAAGATGCAGACGTCGTACTTCGAGAACCGGCTCCCCTTCTTCGACAACGCGCTCCTCGAGTTCACCTATGCCATCCCCCCGCGCCTGCGCGCGAAGGACCACATCTACGCCGACATGCTGCTCGCGCGTTTCCCGCGCTACTTCCGCGCCATCCCCTGGCAGGAGACGGGCGTGCCCGTCACGTGGCCGCTCCCCCTGGCCTACGCGGTCAAGCGAGTCGGCGCCGGGCTCGAGCGCGCGCTCGCACCCCTGGGCGGACTGGGCGTCCGCTTCGGCCGCCGCAGCTACTCCGACTACGACGCGTGGTTCCGGCGCGACCCCGCGCGCTCGGCCCTCGCAGCGATCGTCTTGAACAAGGATGCGCTCTATCCCGAGTTCGTGCCCGCGGAGCGCGTGCGGGGGCTGTGGCAGAGCCATCAGCGCGGTGAGCACCTCGCCCGCCCGGTCGGCCTCTACGCCACCTTCGAGATCTGGCTCCAACAGGTGATGAACGGCCGGCTGCGCGCCGCCCCCGCGGAGGCGGTCACGACCTGACGAGCCGCCAGATGCGCGCCATGAGGGGGCGCTGCCGCCAGTAGAGGAGTCCGAGATAGACCGTCGCGCCGAGGGCGAGCGCCGCGAGGAGCTCGACCAGGTGGCCCGGCCACGAGACGGCGCGCATGAGGACGAGCATCACCGCGCCCATCACGGCCGCACTCGCCGCAAACGGCGCGATCGCACCGAGGTACTCTCCCGGGCGCATCCGCACCAGCCACCAGCGGATCCAGAAGCCCAGCGGAAAGAGCACACCCAGGCGCACGGCGAGCACGGCCAGCGCCACGGCGGCAAGCCCCCAGCGCCAGGCCAGCAGGATGGCGCCGAAGTCGAGCGCCATGCGCAGGACGTTGAGCGCGAAGGTCAGCCCCGCGCGGCCCTTCGCCAGCACGAGGCTGCCCATGGGATTGCCGAGTCCCAGGACCAGGCCGACCACGGCGAGGATCTGCAACAGCGGGATGGAATCCACCCATTTCTCGCCCGGTCCCACGCGGATGATCGGCTCGGCCAGGACCGCCATGGCCACGTAGAGCGGGATGATCGCGAGCCCGATGAGCCGCATCACCTGCAGGTAGCCCGCGCGCAGCTGCGCATCGTCCTCCTGGACTCTGGAGAACACGGGGAAGGCGACGCGCGTGATCGCCGGGTTGATCACCAGGAAGGGCCGCAGCGCCAGACGCTGCGCGATATCGTAGTAGCCGAGTGGCCCCGCTCCGACCAGCACGCCGAGCATGAGCTTGTCGAGCTGCGAACCCACCTGGTTGAAGACGCGCTCGAGCACCTGGAACGTCCCGAAGCGAAGGAAGCGGCGCGTGTCGCGCGGCGCGAAATGCAGCGCGGGACGCCACGACCACCACCCCGTCGCGGCCAGGAGCACCGCCTTGACCGCCGTCGACGCCAGCAGCGCCCACACCAGCGAGTAGACGCCCTGTCCGCGCAACGCCAGCGCGATGCCCACCACCAGGCCGGCCGGCGCGGCGGCGACCTCGACGAGGGCCACGCGCCGGAAGCGCAGCTCCTTCTCGAGCAGCATCTGGAACTGCTGCCCGATCGGCGCCACCAAAAAGACCACGGCGGCCAGCCTCACCAGCGCCTCCAGCCGGGGTTCGTGGTAGAGGCGAACGACGAGGGGGGCGCAGAACCACGCCAGCGCGAAGACGGCGAGGCCCACGATGACCCCCAGCCAGTAGAGACTCGACAGCTCGGCGCGCGTGGTCTTCTGGTGATGGATGATGGCGTTGCTGACGCCGGCGTCGCCCATGGCCTGACCCAGCACGACGACGAACGTCACCATCGCCATGAGACCGAAGTCCTCGGGGGCGAGTATGCGGCCGAGGATGAAGAGGTGCGCGAGCTGCGTGACCATGCGCGCCACGGAGGCCACGCTCATCCAGCGCGCGCCCGCGGCGGCCTGGGCGCGCAGCTCGTTCGGCGCCTCCTCCGGGCGCCCTTCCTGGCGGTCCCCGTCATTCATGCGAGCTCGATGCCTTCCCTCGCCGGCCTCCGCGCGACCACCAGATAGAGCCACGTCCAGTCGCGCGATCCGGGGTGGAGCCGCGTGTCAATGGTGTCGAGCAGCGGGGTGGTCAGGTTGTTCCACGCGATGGCGAGGCGGACCAGCGGGCGCATCGCCCGCGGCCAGGTCGCGAGTGAGTAGTAGCCGAGCTCGGCCACGGCCGTTATCCAGAAGCCCGAGAGCGCCTCAATGGCGACGACCTCGTAGCCGGCCCCGGTGAACAAATGCGCGAGGCCATACTCGGTGTAGCGGAAGAAGTCGCGCGGCTTCTCGTGCAGATGCCAGAAGAGCGGCGCCGTGTAGATCGCGTGCCCGCCGGGTTTGAGCACGCGCAGCGATTCGCGCAGCGCCCGCGCGGGCTCTTCCAGGTGCTCGAGCACCGACGTGCAGAGCACGCTGTCGTAGGAGGCGTTGGGCTGCGGGATGGCATCCGCCGTGCCGAACAAGTCCACGACGGACTGGTCGTGCATCGATCCCTCGTGGTCGAGGCCCACGTATTCCTCGACGAGGTCGCCCACAAGGTCCACCTTCCACTTCGACCCGCAGCCGATGTCCAAGAGCCGCCCACCCAGATAGCGCTCGGCGTGGGCGCGGATGCGCCGGGCCGAGCGCGCCACGGCGACGCGTCCGGGGTGCGTCCAGGAATAATGCCGGAGGTAGCGTTTCACGATTCGACAATCGCCACAGCATATAGGCGCGCCGGCACGGGCATCAACGGAATCCGCACCCGGGCGCTAACGCGGCTCGCGCGCCAGGCGCTCGAGCAGGCGCGCCTCTTTCTCGTCGCGCGCCGTGCTGCGGCGCACCTCGAAGCTGGCCACCGCCTCGTTGCGCCAGCCCACGTCGGCAAACACCTCGGGTACGAGCGTGATCACCGCATCCGGATGCGCGCAGA
>JAOTVO010000146.1 GCA_029863355.1 Candidatus Krumholzibacteriia bacterium | reverse complement strand
GTGATCGCCTGCGGCCCCAGCCCCACGCTCCCCGCGTGCCCCACCACCATCGGCGCCACCCCGTTGGTCCACAGCGGCATCTCCGGATCCCCGAGGCACGAGTAGACGTAGTGCGTCCACAGATCGATGTTGTCGCTCAGGTAGGCCAGCGGCGTGCGCGGCAGCCGCGAGCGCGCGAATGCCTCGCCCAGGTGTGTGGCTCCCTCGACGAACAGCAGACGGTAGTACTCGTTCATGTAGTACGACGAGGCGTTCGGGTAGGCGGCCTCGTTGGCACCCACCACGGAGACCGCACCCCCGTTAGGGTTGCGCAGGTAGTGCTCGGCCAGGCAGTAATACGTGTAGGCTACGGCCGTGCAGTTGAGCAGGTAGAGATTGCTCAGCCGCGAGCCGTTGGTCAGCGCATCGGCGTCGGCGTTCTGGATGCTCGCGTCCCCCACCGACATGTTGAAGCGGAAGCCGTGTCCGACGTGGAGGACGTGATCGAAGCCGGCGTTCAGCGAGTCTATCGCGCACTGCCTGGTCTCGGGCTCCGCGCCGGTGTAGAGGTTCCAGGTCTCGTACTTGCGCACCACCTCCAGGCCGGGGTCCAACATGTACGTGTAGTAGACGAAGTCCGAGAGGTCGCCGCCGTTGAGGGTGATGGGATTGCCCTGCGTCCACCCCAGCGGGAAGAGCACCTCGGAGAACATCAAGATGCGGCGCGTGTAGGCCGAGTCAACCGACGATTCGTACGTCGCCACCTTGGATACCAGGGTGGCCACGTCGGCCGCCGTGGGCGTGGGCAGCCGCCCGATGTAGACCTCGGCGTAGAGGTCGGGGGCGTCGTCGGGCATCTCCCCGAAGAGCGCGTCGTGGTCCGCGTTCCAGTCCCCGTCCAGGCACCCGTAGTACATGTCCACGGGTAGGCTGCGACCCCCGTCGTAGAAACCACTCCAGCACATCCGCGCCGGAACCTGCCCCGTGTCCCCCCCCAACAGCACGTAGCGCACTCCCCACTTCGCGTACGCCGCCTTCACGAACTCCCGTATCGTCTCCGCAGGATCCGACCCGTTGCGGTAGTTCGCCTCGATCCACTCCGTCGTCCGCACCACCGTCGGCACGCCCTTCGCCGTCTTGAAATCCGCCAGCGCCTGGTAGGCCGACGACAGCGAATCGTTCGTCACGATCACGTAGTCCACCGGGCTGCCTTCCAGCGACGGATACGGCGCCGGCCGGAACCCGCCCCGCTCCTTCGCCACCACCACCTCGTCGAACGCATACCCCTCGATCGCCTCCGCGTTCACCACCAGCCGCGCCAGCTCCGCGCGCAACCCCGCCCGGAATCCCGCCCGGTGTCGCTCGCGAAGCAGCGTGTCCGCGGTACCGCCTGGAGCGGTCGACACTTCCAAGAAGATCTCGCTCGACAGAACGAGATCGCCGTCCAAGATCCTCAGCGGAAAAAGAGCGAAGCTGGCGATGGCGTAGCCGTGCAGGTATCCGGTGCCGAGGTAGCGCGCGTGTTCGCCGGGAAACGCCCCCTCTTGGGAACGGGCCAGGGCTTCACCCGATCCACGCTTGCCATCTTCGCTGACGTCGCCGGCCGCCCGGGCGCTTCGGAAGCCGCGCTCGAGCACGCGGCTGGTGACGTCGCGAACGTCGTGCGCGACGACCTGGTGTCCCTGCGGCAGCAGGACGATGACGGTCCGGTAGGGCAGCGCCGGCTCTCCCCATTCGTTCAGCGTCGCGTACCCCGGCGCGCTGACCTGAACGCGCCCGCCCTCCGGCGCACGTTCGATCGCCACCTGCTCTGCGCCCAGATCCAGTCGGAGGGACAGCGTGTCGGCGGCGGACGGTCCCGAGAAGGCGCTCGCGACGACTGCCGCGATTGCGAAAGCCTTCCGCGAGCGTCCGTTATCGCTCGTCGGTTTCATTGAACATTCCACCTCGTGGGAATCGGGCCGGCCCGGGGCGATGGTGTGTCGGGGAGGGAAGACAGTGCCCCGAGCCGGCCTCGCGCAGGGTTCATTTCAACAAGAGCATCTTCTTGGTCGCAGTGAAACCCGTTTGTCGCAGACGGTAGAAGTACACGCCCGACCCGACGCGCTCGCCGGCGTCGTTGCGTCCGTTCCACTCCACCGCGTGGCGACCGCCCGGCTGCGCACCCGCCACCAATGTGCGCACGCGCGCGCCGCGTACGTCGTACACCACGAGCGAGACCTCGCGCGGCGCCCCGTCGGGCACCGCATAGACGATCTTCGTCGTCGGGTTGAAAGGATTGGGGATGTTCTGTTCGAGCGCAGCGCTGCTGACCGGGATGTAGACGGGGACCGTGGTGAAAGTGCGCCCCGGATCTCCGGTCGCGCTCACCCGGTACACGTAACGCTCGCCCGCGGCGACGCCGCGGTCGTTGAAGCGGAGTGCGCCGTCCGGCGACACCGCGACGGCGGAGGCGACGCGACCGAGGACACCCTCGCTGCGCTCGTCGACGGAGCCGCGGTCGATGTCGAAGAGATAGCCGGCCTCCGCCGGGAGTCGCCACTCGAGGGCGAGGCCGGCGGCGCGGAAACGCCAGCTGAACGCGGCATCCATGACCCCCGTGGGGAGGTCGGTGGTGGTGTTGCCGTCGTTGTACAGGTTGGCATGGAAGCTCCCCCACGGAACTCTCTGGGCGTTGAACCAATGCGGGAAGTCCCAAACCCGCACCGTCTTATCCCATCCCGCGGCGATGAGATCCGTGTCCCCGTCCTTGTCGAAGTCCGCTATCGTCGGCGTGGCGCGTATGGCGTCGTCCATCTTCAGAGGGAAACCCGCCAGGAGGTTGCCGCCCGCGTCCCAGCCGTTGAAGACCCCGTTCTCGTCGCCGAGCACGATGTCGAGGATGCCGTCGAAATCGATGTCGGCCACCACGGGAGACGACTCCGTCCACAGCTGATCCGTGTAGACCTGAGGCCAACCGGGGTGGTCTGTGCCGTCGTAGCGGATGACGTACAACTTGCGGTCGGCGCTCGGCAGGATCGTCTCCAGCTTGCCGTCGTTGTCCAGGTCGGCCAGCGCCGGCGAGGGTGCGAACGACAGGTTGTTCTGCAGAAAGCGCGACCAGAGCACGCTCCCGTCGCCCTGCAGGGCCCTGACCCTGCCGGCCCGCTCGCTCACCACGATTTCGAAGTCGCCGTCGCCGTCGACGTCGCCCGCCGCGATGCTCCCCGATATGTCGGCGGCGAGGGACACCGGCCAGCCGGCGACGCTGGAGCCGTCCTCGTTGAACACGTAGACGGAGTCGCCCTGCGTGCCGACCACGATTTCGTCCCAGCCGTCCATGTCCATGTCGGCGATCGTCGGAGTCGAATACTGATAGGTGCTGCCCGGGAGGCGCTTGAACACGCCGAGCGTGCCGGGGTTGTTGTCCCCGTCCATGTACTCGCTCCCGTCGGGGTTGAACACGTAGAGATTGGCCCTCTCGTCGATGGCGATGATCTCGCGCACGCCGTCGGCGTTGATGTCGCTCGAGACGAGGCCGGCGCGTATGTTCCGCTCGACGGACTGCGGCCAGCCCGGCAGCACCTGGCCCTGATGGTTGAAGACGTAGATCTCCTTGGTGTCGCGCGAGGCGGCGATGATGTCGTATCCCGGCTCTGCGTCCACCGGGGCCAGCGCGATGGGCGAGACGTAGTTGTTTCCCGCCGTGGAGAGCAGCCCCCACGTCTGCGCGTTGCCGTCCGCGTCTATCATCTCGACGCCGTTGGAGTGCCACGCGTAGACTTTCACGTCGCCCTGGACGACCTCGTAGTCCTTGTCGCCGTCGATGTCGCCGATCACGGGAGAGCTCACCGTCTCGCTCAACATCCAAATCGGCCAGCCCTCCACCTGCGCGGGGTTGGTGCTGCCGGAGAACTCGCTCGTAGGGGGGCCCTCGTTTCCGGAGGAGTCGACCGCCGTCACCACGTAGTAGTAGCGCGTCGTCGCGTTGAGTCCGCGGTCCAGGAAGAGCGTATGGCGCACCGGATCGACGCTGGCGCGCGTGTAAGGCCCGCCCGGGGTCGTGGCCCGGTAGACCGCGTAACGCTCGATGTCACTCGAAGGACTCGCTCCCCACACGACCTGGAGCCGGTCCGATCCCAGGCTGGCGTCAAAGATCAGCGCGCCGGGAGCGGCGGGCGGTCGCAATTCGAAGGTGTGCTCGTAAGGACGCCCGAAGAAGTCGGAGATCGTGATAGACAGGTCGTTCTCTACGGTAGCGTTCGGCTCGGTGAGCACGAAACCGGCCAGGTTCTCTCCGTCCTCACCCGGGCCGAGATCCGGGTAGGCGTCGACGCTGTCGCCCATGACGAAGCCCCCGGACACGTTGTCGAGCGCGGCCGCGAGGCCGTAGGCGGCCCCCGTCCCGAAGTTCTTCACGCCGAAGTAGAGGTGGAAGCTCTCGCCGCTCTGCACCACACCGTCCCCGTTACCCAGCACGCTGTCGTCGACGCGAACGACGGCCAGCGTCAGGTCGGGAGCGTGTACGAGCTTGACGAACGAGTCGCTGGCGGTCTGGATCGCGTTCTCGAGGACCACCAAGCTGAACTGTGCGGCGCTCTCGTCAGCCATCGACGCATCGAACACCACGCCGAACGCGTCGCTGGCCGATACCGTCTGGCCGGCTCCCACGACGCCGACGGAAGCGGTGCTATCGACGACGGTCACGCCGGTCGTGCTGCTGCGCAACCGCAAGGAGACGTCGCCCGAGGCGGCGGCGCCCTCGTTGCGGACGTCGACCTTCACGGCAACCGTTTCCCCGGCGTCGGGCACCCCGTCGCCATTACCCACCGTCCCGCTCGCGGTATCGTCCACGGCCACGGCCGCCAAGCTCACGTACGCGGAGCTGGCCTGCGTCACGGCGATGGAGCCCTCGTAGCGGACGTGGTTGTGCGCCGTGACCACGATGGTCACGTCTCCCGACGACTCCGCGGTGAACGAGAGCGATGCGTTTCCCCCCGCGTCCGTCGTCGCGATCTCGTAGTCTTCCGTACCCTTGGAGAGGCACACGCGCGCGCCCTCCACCGGTCCTCCCGCGTCGCTGACGTTGACGGCGATCGCGGAGGGGCCCATCCCCACGCCGCCGGGATGGGCTACGCTCATCGGCTGGATCGGCCTGGTCCACACCGGCATCTCCGGGTCGGCCAGGATAGTGTAGATGTAGTGGGTCCAGAGGTCGGCGTTGTCGCCCAGCTCGGCCACCGCCACGCGGGGCAGTCGCGAGCGGACGAACGCCTCGCCGATATTGACGACGTCCAGGTTGTATACGAGCCAGAAATACTCGTTCATGTACGGCTGCGATGCCAGCGGGAACGCGCTTTCGTTGGCGCCGATACAGGACACCGCCCCGCCGTTGGGGTTGCGCAAGAAGTGCTCGGCCAGGCAGTAGTACGTGTACGCGAGCACCGTGCAGTTGAGCAGGTAGAAGTTGGAAGCCGGAGAACCGTTGGTGAGCGCGTCCGCATCCGAGTTCTGGATGCTGCCGTTGCCCACGGACATGTTGAAGCGGAACCCGTGACCGACGTGGTTGACGTAGTTCTGCCCAACGTCGAGCGCAGCGATCGAAAGCGCCACCGTCTCCTCGTTGGAGCCCGGAAAAGCGGGGTAGTTCTCGTACTTGCGCTCCACGGTCAGAGGGGTGCCCTTGAAGGACTGCAAGTAGACGAATTCGGCCAGGCTCGCGCCGTCGATCGTTGTCGGCTCACCGGCGCTCCAGGTCAGCGGGAAGAGCACTTCCGCCAGCTCCATCACGCGGCCGGTGAACGCGGCGTCCGCCGTGCTTTCGTATGCGATGATCTTGTCGACGAGGAGATCCACCTCGGCTCTGGTGGACGTCGGCAGCCGGCCGACGTAGACCTCCTGGTGCAGATCTGGAGCGTCGGCCGTGGGGCCGGGCTCACCGAAGCGGTCGTCGTGATCCTTGTTCCAGTCGCCGTCGAGGCAACCGAAGTACATGTCCACGGGAACGATCCGCTGGCCGAGAAACAGGGTGGCGCCCAAGCGCGGGGGTAGCTGGTCTGTGTCCCCGCCGAGGAGGAGGTAGGTGACGCCCCACTTCTGGTAGGCGTCGATCACGAACGTGCGCATCGTCTCCTGGATGTCGACGCCGTTCATATAGTTCGCTTCGATCCACTCGGTGGTGCGAACGATCGTGGGCACGCCCTTGACGGTTTTGAAATCGGCTAGGCGCTGGTACTTCTCGGCGAGCGAGTCGGTCGTGACGATCACGTAGTCGACGGGGCTTCCCTCCAGCGACGGGAAAGTGGTGGGGCGGAAACCGCCAGGGCGTTTCTTCGCCGGCGCCGAGCCCCCGGCTGACGCGCCCTCGGGGTTGACAACGAGATGCGCGAGCTGGCGGCGGATGGCCTCGTCCACCTCCGGCCTCGGACGCAGGCGCCGCACGGCCTTCTCTTCCTGGGAAGCCGGGCGCGTGCGAACGCGTATTTCGATGGAAGCGGCGCTCGCGAGCGAGCCATCGTGCAGGCGCAGGGGGAAGACGGCGAAGCTCGCGATGGCGTTGCCGTGCAAGAGCCCGGTGCCCAGGTAGCGCGCGGGAACCGAGGGGAAGCTCCGTCCGTCGCCGGACCAGGAGGCCAGCGACGACGGCGGTGCCGCCACGCCGTCGGAGGTCAGCAGGGGCGGTGCCACCGCGTGCGCAAACGCCGCTCTCATCTCGGCGACACCGGTCTCGGTGAACGTGTGCGACGC
>JAOTVO010000113.1 GCA_029863355.1 Candidatus Krumholzibacteriia bacterium | reverse complement strand
GAACCCGCAGGTAACCACCAGCGAGAAGGGGATGCAGAGCACCGAGACCAGGGTGGTGGACACGCGGCGCAGGAACATGTAGAGCACCAGCGAGGCGAGGATGGCGCCGAAGATGCCCGTGAAGGTGAGGTCGCGGAGGGTCTTCCTGATCTCGCCCCCCTGGCTGAACCAGACCAGGAAGTTCACGCCCTCGAGCTCGGGGTCCTCGTTCATCGCAGCGATGCGCTCCTCGACCGCGCGGCACACCTCCACCGTGTTGGCCTTGGACTCCTGGCTCACCGTGATACCGACGGCGAAGTTGCCGTCGAGGTGCCGCCCGTACTCCAGCGGCGGCTCTTCGTAGCGCACGTCGGCCAGCTCGCCCAGGCGCAGCCCGTCGGCGCGCAGCGGCAGGTTCACGATGTCCTCGACGGTCTTGAGCGTTCCCACCGTGCGCAGCGCGTAGCGCGAATCGCCCTCGGTGACCTTGCCCAACGACTGGTCGAAGTTGGCCGACTCCAGCAGCCGCCCCACCTCGCGCACGTCCATGCCGTGCGCTTCCAGGCGTGTTATGTCCAGGTTGATGCGCACCTCGCGCGGGTTCACACCGTCCAGACGCACCTGGGCGACGCCCGGAACGCGCTCGAGCGGGCGCACGATACGCCGCTCGAGTAGATCCCAGCTCTCGCTCAGGTCGAGCTTGGAGCTCAGGCGCCCCTCGATGATGGGCATGTCCGCCTCGCGCGCGTCCCAGCTGGAGCCCACGGTGATGTCGCCGAGATCCTCGGGTAGGTCGCGGCGGATGCGGTCGATCTTCTCCCACACGTCGGAGCGCATCACGTTCATGTCCATCGACCAGTCGAACTGCATGCGGATGACGCCGCCCTCGGCGTCGCAGTGCGACCACATCTCGCGCAGGCCGCGCAGCGAGCCCAGGGCGTCCTCCACCGGACGCACGACCATGCGCTCCACTTGATCGGGCGACGCGCTGGCGTAGGGGAGGCGCACGAAGATGTGGGGCTCGTCCACTTCGGGGAGAAACGCCAGCGGCAGGCGAAATAGCGCCACGGCACCCAGGACGACGAGGCTCACGATGATCATGAGCGTCGTCACGTGCCGCTTGATGGCCAGCTCGGGCAACGTCATGGCGTCTCGCCTCCCTGTCGTTCGCCCGCCCCACTCCTGCGTTCCGGGGCCACGCGCGAGGGCACGGCGACGTAGGCGGCGGGAATGACGACGAGCGTGAGCAGCGTGCTGAGGAACAGGCCGGTGGCCACCGTGATCGCCAACGGCGAGCGCAACTCGGCGCCCTCGCCCCAGGCGATGGCCATCGGCACCAAGGCCAGGATGGTGGTGAGCGTGGTCATCAGGATCGGGCGCAGGCGGATGTGCCCCGCCTGCACAACGGCCTCCACCTTGTCCAGCCCGGCGCGGCGCAGCCGATTGATGGCGTCGATGAGCACGATCGCGTTGTTGACGACGATGCCCACCAGCATGATGGCGCCAATGAGCACGACGACGGTGATGGTCGTGCCCGTGGCCAGGAGACCGGCCACGACGCCGACGAGCGCCAGCGGGATGGTGAACATCACGACGAAGGGATGGACGAAAGACTCGAAGGTGGCGGCCATCACCAGGTAGACCAGGAAAACGGCGAGCCCGAGCGCGAAGCGCAGGCTCGCGAACGACACCCGCATCTCACGGTTCTGTCCACCCAACTCCACCGTGATGCCCTCGGGTGGGGGGCTCAGCGCCATGGCCTCTTCGATGTCGCTGACCGCGGCGCCCAGGGAGCGCCCCTCGAGGTTGGCCGAGACGACGGCGGCCCGCTGCTGCTGCAGACGGTGGATCTCCGCGGGACCGCGGTCCAGGTGCACGTCGGCCACCGAAAGCAGACGGATCGCCTGCCCATCGGCGCCGGGCAAGACGAGGTTACGCACGTCCGCCACCGACGCGCGGTCGGTTTCCATGTTGCGCACGCGGATGTCGATCTGGCGATCTTTTTCCTTGAAGCGGGTGGGCACCACGCCCTGCACGCGATTGCGCAACGTCTCCGAGAGCACGCCCATGTCGAGTCCCAGGCTGGCCAGCCGCGCCCGGTCGAAAACCACTTGCAGCTCGGGGTTGCCTGCCTCGAGCGAAGAGCGCACGTCAGCCAGGCCGGGAACCGCGGCTAGCTCCTGGACCAGATCCAGCGAGTATTCGCGCAGCTCCTCGAGATTGTCGCCGTAGAGCACCACTTCGACGGGCGTCTTCAAGCTGAAATACGAGGGACGACCGAGTTTCACTTCCAGGTCGGGGATCAGGGCGAAGCGCTCGCGCAGTCGCTCGACCAGCACGGCCTCGCCGGTCTCGTCGCCACGGTCGCGCATGGCCACGTTGAGCTGACCGAGGTTCTCCGCCTTCGTGTTGAGGGACATCCCGCCCGCGACCAGACGGCTGCCAACCGTCGCGTAGTAGTGGTCGACGACATCTTCGCCGGCCACGGCTTCTTCCAGCCCGCTCATGACGCGGTCGGTTGCGGCCAGCGACGCACCTTCGGGCAGGTTGACCTCGAAGAAGAATTCGCCCTCGGAAAGCTGCGGGATGAGCTCGGTGCCGAGAAGGCGTAGCGACCACACGGAGACGGCGAAAAGCGAGAAGGCGACGGCCAGCGTGCTCCAACGCCGCGCGATGGCACCGCGCACAACGCGGTCGTAGGCACGGGAGAACGCGCCCAGCGAGCGGAAGCGGGCGACGTGGTCGGCGGCGGCGCCGGCGGCGTCGTCGCTCTGCGCCTCGAGGTCCGCGCGCGCCACGGGCGCGCCCAGCGCGCTGAGCATCGGAATCACGGTCACGGCAACGGCCAGCGACGCGAGCAGGCTCAGCGTCACCGTGAGCGCCTGATCCTTGAAGAGCTGGCCGGCGATGCCTTCGACGAACACGATGGGCAGGAACACGGCCACCGTGGTGAGCGTCGAGGCCGTCACCGCCGGCCCCACCTCGGCGGTCCCCTCCAGCGCGGCGCGCGCCAGGGGCACGCCCTGCCGCTTCTTGCGGTGGATGGACTCGAGCACGACGATCGAGCTGTCCACGAGCATCCCGATGCCCAGGGTGAGCCCGCCCAGCGACATGACGTTGAGCGAGATGTCCATGCGGTACATGAGCAGGAAGGTGGCGACCACGGAGAGCGGGATGGATGTGGCCACGATCAGGGTGCTACGCGCGTCGCGCAGGAAGAGGAAGAGCACGATGACGGCGAGGATACCGCCGATCACGGCCGCGCTGCGCACCTCGCCGATCGCGCGCCGGACGAAGTGCGACTGATCGAAGAGCACTGAGAGCGCGTAGCCGGTCGGGAGCTTCTCCCCCCACTCGGCCATGCGCTCGCGCACGAGCGTCGCGACGGTGACGGCGTTGGCGTCGCCCTCCTTGTAGATGGCGATCTCTACGCACTCGCTCCCGCCCACGCGCGCGATCTCCTCGCGCTCCTTGGTCCCCATGCGCACCACGGCGACGTCGCTCAGGCGCACGGTCGCGTCGCCCTGGCGCGCGATGATCAAGTCGGCAATCTCGCCCACGCTGTCGAACTCGTTCATCGTGCGAATGATGAACTGGCTGTCCGCGCCACGCAGCGCCCCGCCGGGCAAGTTCACGTTGGAGACCCCGACCACCTGGCGCACGCGGTCCAGGGGAATACCCAGCACGGCCAGGCGTTCCTGGTTGATCTCGATCTGGATCTCGTCCTCCAGGCCGCCTTTGACCTGCGCGGCGGCCACGCCCTTGATCGTCTCGAAGTCCATCTTGATGCGGCGCTCGGCCAGCCGGCGGATGACGGCGAGGTCGTCCGGCCCCGACAGCGCCAGGCGCATGACCGGGTCGAGCGACGGATCGTAGCGCAGAACGATGGGGTCTTCCGTCCCCTCGGGCAGGACCAGGCGGTCGAGCTTCTCGCGCACTTCCATGGACATCATGTCCATGTCCGTGTCCCAGTCGAACTCCAGCGTGACCTCGGACACGCCGGGACGCGAGACGGAGTGGATCAGGTGCAGCCCCCGCAGCACGCCGACGGCCTCCTCCACGGGGCGCGTGACGAGGTTCTCCACCTCTTGCGGGGCGGTGTCCGGGAAGTCCGTCTGGACGGTGAGCGAGGGATAGGTGATGTCGGGAAAGAGCTCGAGGGGAAGGCGCGAGTAGCCGACGTAGCCGAACGCGGCTACGGCGAGCGCCGTCATCACGACCGTCACGCGACGGCGGATCGCGACGGCGACCACACCGCGCATCAGGAGCCGTCCTGCGCGGTGGTGTCGCCGGCGACCTCGCCGGACTCGAGAATTTTGATGACCTGCCCGTGCTTGAGCGAGCGCTGCCCCTTGACCACCACGCGCTCACCCGGCGCCAGCCCGGACTGGATCTCGGCGTTGACGTCGTCTTCGAACCCGACCTCGACCACGCGGCGCTCGGCCGTGCTGTCGGCCGCCACGAAGAGCACGCGCTCGCCGCGGTCGACGACCAGCGCGATCTTGGGCACGAGTGTCGCGGACTCGCGCCGCTCGGTGACGATGCGCACCTGCGCGAAGTCGCCGGGCCGCACCGTCGGCGGGTAGTGGGAGACCTCGACGGTCACCTTGATGGTGCCGCTGGTCGCGTCGATCACGGGGCTGACGAGCTTGATGCGACCGGCGAGCCGCTCGCCGCTCGACTCCAGGACGAGCTGGACGGGCTGATCGGGTGCGAGCTTGGCAAACTCCTTGGCCGGCACGTGCACGCGAGCGAGGAGCGGCTCGAAGTCGGCCAGCACGAACAGCGGCGTCCCCACGCTAACGTTCTGCCCCCGCTCGACGCGCCGCAGGGTCACCCGTCCGGTGAAGGGCGCGGTGACGCGCGTGTAGGAGACGTTGAGTCGCGCCAGCCCCTCGTTCGCCTCGGCTGTCTTGAGGTCGTTCTTCAGCGACTCGTACTCCTCGGCCGAGACGAGGTCGCGCGAGCGCATCTCCTCGAGGCGCGCCAGGCGGGATTCCACGTCGGCGCGCTCCGCCTCGGCCTGGCGCAGGCGGTAGAGATACTCGTCATTGTCGATGAGCAGGAGCGGATCTCCCTCGCGCACCGCGTCGCCCTCCTCGCAGAGGAGCTGCTTGACCAAGCCGGCCACGCGCGAGAGGACCTCCGCTTCCCTCTCCGGAGCGAGCGAGGCGGTGGCGGTGTAATAGGTAGCGATGGAACCGGTGGTCGCGGACCCGACGGCGACGGGCACGGCCGGCTGCTGGGGCCGCCCGGCGGCATCGGATCCGTTGTGGCCGGCGCGCGCCTCCTGGCCGTTTCCTCCCCCGCAGGCGGTGGCGAGGAGCGCGGCGGGGAGGAACCAGGAAAGCCGGGAAACTCGGACGCGGGGGCGGATCGATGGCGCCATGGGGCGCACTCCCTTCGCGAGGGCCGAGCGGCTTTCCGCCGCTACGGCACAACTTGTTTGTTTTATATGAGTTGCATCGCCGTCCGCCGGCGAGACCCTTGGACTACTTACGCGGGGCGCGCGGCGTTTGTTCCCGTCCTGGGCGGCCCGTCAGGGCTCGGCGCCGGAGCGGCCGCGGGAGCGCCAGAGGGGGGCGCTGAAGTACCCGTACAGCAACAGCGCGACGTATGCCGGCACCGTGAACACCAGATAGAGCGCCAGCGCGCGCCCCTCGCGGTCCAACCCGAGCACGTTGTAGCTCACGTCCCAGGCGATCTGCGCGACCAGCCACACCCGCCAGAAGCCCGGGATGACCAGGGCCTTGCGATACGCGTAGCCGAAAACACCCACGACGAGAACGATCGACACCGGAATGTCGATCAGGTCCCGCGTCGAGATCTCGGCGCGCAGAAGACCGAGCCACGAGGTGGCGGTCAGGAGCAGCAGTATCCAGGCGTAAACCTGCCAGATCACCTACCGGTACCCCAGCGGCACGGCGACTCCGGCCAACGCCGAGAAGGCGTTGTTGCGAAAGTCCAGGTCTTCGCCGGTATCGTCGATGGACACGAAGCTCACCGTGTAGCGCGCGTCGATCACGACGTCGAAGCGCCCGGCGTTCCAGGCGCCGCCGATACCCACCGCCCCGCCGTAGTCGAAGTTCTTGGTGATGCCGTCGATGTCGCGACCGGCGTAGGTCCCGCCGGCGGACACCTCCCCTCCCGCGTTCACCTTGAAGCTGAACACGGGGCCGACGTGCATGTTGAGCCAGAAGGTATCCTCGGTCATCTCGCGCTGGAAGACCACGAGCAGCGGCACGTCGATGTAGTCGATCTTGGCGGTCAGCTCGCCTTCCGGCAGCGCGCGCTTTGCGCCCTTCTGGGCATAGTGTCCCTCGAGCCGGATGCCGACGCCCGGGTTGAGCTTCATGGTCACGAAAGCGCCGACGATGACACCGGTGCGGTTGTCCGTGCCGATGGTGTCGGCGTCGGAGCCGTAGAGACCGGCCACGTTCAGCCCGCCCTTGAGGCCGAAGTCCCACCGCTTGCGCGCGGATGCGTCACCCGCCACCGACAGGCACGCCACCAGCACGACGAAGATCGCCGCTTTCTTTTTCATGCTCCAGGTCCTCCGAGGTGTGTGATGTCCGTGCGCCAATGGTACCGCATCGCGCGCGCGAGAAGAAGTGGGAACGCGGCCCTACGGTTCGGCGAGCCGGCGCTTGATCTCCTCTGCCTCGGCGGCCCGGCCCGTGGCTTCCAGACAGCGCGCCAGCCCCTCGAGCACGTCCGCCGCCCCCGGCCTCGCGCGCAGGACATCGCGGTACGCGGCGATCGCCTCGGGGTAGCGCCGCAGCGCCTCCAAGCACCGCGCCGTCAGCTCGCGCGCGGCCAGCGCCTTCTCGTCGCTTCCCTCCACGCGCCCCAGCGCGCCGACGACGCGGTCGCAATCGCCGCGCTCGTAGTAGAGCGCGCCGAGCTTCATGTTCACGTCGCGCATCACGTGGGTGTACTCGCGCGACGGGTTGGCCTCGAATGCCCGCCGCGCGTCCTCCAAGGCGCGAATCGCATCGTCGTAACGCCCCGCCTGCAGGTGCGCCGCGGCGAAGGTGTAGTGGGAGATGGCAAGCTGGTGGGGCTTGTCGCGGTGGAACGACGGGTAACTCGCGTTGACGAGCACGAAGAGCGCGAGGAAGAGCGCCACTCCCCGACCCAGCGCGGGCAGCCGGCGTTCACGCAGCGCCCCGGCCCCGCGCGCGAGCGCCGCGGCGGCAAAGACCACCAGCACCGGTGTGACGGGAAGACGAAAGCGGGCGTTGACGAAGAAGGCGACGACCCCGACCATGAAGAGGCCCACGAAGAGATAGGGCAGCGCCAGCTCCCGCCGCCGCCGCCACTCGAGCGCCATTCCCGCCAGCGCGAGCGGCCCCACGATCCAGAATGCGAACATGGGGAGATAGCCCATGCCCGAGCGCCGCCAGAAAAAGTACATGAACTTCTCGTTCGAGCGCTCCGGTCCCTCCCAGAAGAGCCACACCTTGCGCAGCCACAGGCGCAGCGTCGGTCCCGGTTGCTTGCGGATGGATTCCCATCCCTGGCGGAAGTACCAGCCCGACGCCTCGGCGCCCGACAGCTTCCGGCCCGTCGCCTGCTCGGCGACGGCCATGGCCTCCGCCTCTCCACCTCCCCACGGCGCGCCCGTGCCGGGCAAGAACGCGGTCCGTCCGTCGGCGAACGGGTTGTTGCCGATGAAGAAGTTGACGCCCCCGGAGGACGCGATGGGGACGACGGCGCGGGCGACGACGTAGTTGCGGATGAGCACCGGCGCGATCACCACCAGCGCCGCGCCCAGCACGAGGGCGCTGCGCCGGATCCAGGCCCGCGCGTCGCGCGCGTCGCGCGCGTCGCGCGCGAGATGAAATAGGACCGGCACCGCCACGAAGAAGATCAGGATCAGCGGGCGCGTGAGCGCGGCCACGCCCAGGCTCGCGCCCGCGGCGACGAGCGCGCGGGGCGTCGGCGCGGTTTGGGCGCGCGCGAGCAGCAGCAACGAGAGGACGCACCAGAACAGGAAGACGGTAACGGCGAGCAGCTCCCCCTCG
>JAOTVO010000112.1 GCA_029863355.1 Candidatus Krumholzibacteriia bacterium | reverse complement strand
CGGGTCTGGGAGGTGCCGTGTCCGGAAGCGACGAACCTGATCGATTTGAACATCGCGTTCACGAAGGCGGCGGCACGCGCGGGCGCGCGCGTGCGGCGCGGCGAGGAGCGCGACGGCGGTCGCACGCTGCTCCTGCACGTGGGCTCGCACCGCTACGACACGCACCGCATCACGCTGCGCCGGCTCTCGCGCGTGGCCCGGGTGCGGCCGCCCTCCCCGGAGCCGGGGGAGCGGGCGCTGGTGGCCATCGTCATCGACGATTTCGGCTACTCGACGGGCGACGTGGCGGAGGCGATAATCGACATGGACCTGCCGCTTACCATCTCCATCATCCCCACGCTCCCGCGCTCGCAGTGGGCGCTGGACAGGGCGCGCGCCCGCGGGCGCTGCACGATCCTCCACCTGCCCATGGAGGCGGACGAGCCGGGGGGCGTCGACGTGCCCCCGGTGACGGTGGACATGAGCAACCGCGACATCGCGCGTATGGTGACGCGCTACGTGGATTCGCTCCCGGGCGTCGACGGCGTGAACAACCACCAGGGCTCGGGGGCCACGGCGGACCGCCGCGTGATGGAGGCGGTGCTGCGCGAGCTGGAGCGGCGGGACCTGTTCTTCCTGGACTCTTTGACTTCGCCGAGATCGGTCGCCTATAATACGGCGCGGGAGATGGGGGTTCCCACCGCGCGCAACAGCGTCTTCCTGGACGCGGACACCGAAGACAGCGAGGTGGTGCGAGCGCGGCTGGAACAGCTGGCGGCGACGGCGCGCAAACACGGCGCCGCCGTGGGCATCGCGCACCCGCACCGCTGGACGCTGGAGGCGCTGCGCGAAGCTGGGCCGCTCTTCGTGCGCGCGGGCGTGGAGCCGGTGTACCTGTCCGAAATCGTGGAGTGATGAAACGATGATCCGACTAGGCCTGAATGTAGACCACGTGGCCACCCTGCGCGAGGCGCGTAAGACCTACGAGCCCGACCCCGTCGCGGCGGCGGCGGCGGCGGAGATGGCGGGCGCCGACCAGATCACGGTGCACTTGCGCGAGGACCGCCGGCACATCCAGAACCGCGACGTTCGCCTGATCCGCGAAGTGGTCAAGACGGCGCTCAACCTGGAGATGGCGGCGACGGCGGAGATGCAGGAGATCGCGCTGGCGCTCAAGCCGGATTCGGTGTGCCTGGTGCCGGAGCGGCGCGAGGAGGTCACCACCGAGGGCGGCCTCAACCTCGCCGACGCCCCCCCCAGCCTGGGCGAGCTAGTGGCCACGCTGCGCGACGCCGACGTCATGGTCACCGCCTTCCTCGACCCCTCCATCGAGCAGATCCAGCAGGCCGCCCGCCTGCGCTTCGACGCGGTGGAAATCCACACGGGCGCCTACGCCAACGCGCCCCGCGCCAAGGTCGCCGATGAGCTCAAGCGCGTCAAGGACGCCGCCCTCGCCGTCCGCCACCTGGGCATGCGCGTCCACGCGGGCCACGGGATCAATTATCACAATATCACCGCGCTCCTCGACGTGCCCGACCTGGAGGAGCTCAACATCGGCCACGCGATCATCGCGCGCGCCGTCTTCACGGGCTTGGACCGCGCCGTCCGCGACATGCTCAAGCTCATGGGCCGCATCTAGTTTCCCGGTTGACGGGCCGGGGCGGTCGTGTATAATGCTCCTTTACCTTTTCCGGCCTCTCTGCCTCACCTGCTTCCCGACACCCGCCGGAACGGCAGTCGCGAGAGTGTTGGATTGCGACCAATAAAGCGTATCGAGACAACATCGCCGAACGAACACGAGCGGCCCCCGCTCGCCCGCGCGCGACCGGGGGCGATTTCGACGGCCCTCGCCGCGCCATCGCGCGGCGCGGCGCCGAGGTAATCATGGGCAAGAACAAGTGGAAACTGCTGCTGATCTTCTTCGTGCTGGTGTTCAGCATATGGGCTCTCTACCCCTCCTACGACTTCTACACCAAGACGCCGGAGGAGCGCGCGCGCATGTCCGGCGAAGAGCGCAGCAAGTACATCGAGAGGGCGATCAAGCTGGGCCTGGACCTGCAGGGCGGCATGCACCTGGTGCTGGAGGTTGACGACTCGGAGCTCGACGAGAGCGCCAAGAAGGACGCGGTCGATCGCGCCATCAAGATCCTGCGCAACCGCGTGGACCAGTTCGGCGTGGCGGAGCCCATCATCCAGCAGCAGGGAAACAAGCGCATCATCATCCAGCTGCCCGGCCTGCAGGACGCCGAACGCGCGCGCAATCTGATCGGTCAGACCGCACTCCTCGAGTTCCGCCTGGTGCGCCAACAGGAAGAGGTGGTGCGCGTCTTGAACGCGCTCGACCGCAGCCTCAAAGGCGTGACGGTGGAAGGGACGGTCGTCGACTCCACGGCGGCCGGTGAGGAGGAGGCGGACAACGCCCAGGTGGACGCGCGCGCCCCGCAGGACACGGCGCTGGCCGCGGCCACGCCGTTCGACTCGATCCTGCCCACGCTGGACGCCGAGGGCGTGGAAGTCCCCCTGCAGCAGATTGCGGCGGATCGGCCTTTTACGTCGTATCTCCTCTCCTCCTTCGACGGCGGCGTGGTGGCGGACGAGCGCACGATGGCATCGGTGAACGCGCTTCTGGAGACGCCGCAGGCGCGGCGGGCGATCCCCCCGACCTCGGAGTTTCTCTGGGGACACGAGGCGCAGCCGATGCAGGACCGCGGCGTAGTCCGGGCGCTCTATCTCGTCGAGAAACGTGCCACGCTCGACGGCAGCAAGCTGATCGACGCGACCACGCGACCCGACGCCGACGACCCCACGCAGCTCAACGTCGGCTTCCGCCTGAACCGCCAGGGGGCGATCATCTTCTCCCGCTTCACCGGCGAGAACATCGGCCGCCGCATCGCCATCGTGCTCGACCGAAAGGTCCGCTCGGCGCCCGTGGTGCAGACGAAGATCCCGGGCGGCGAGGGGCGTATCACGGGCCTCGACACCGACGAGGAGGCCAACGACCTGTCCATCGTGCTGCGCGCCGGCGCGCTGCCCGCACCGGTCAGCGTCATCGAGGAGCGCTCGGTGGGGCCGTCGCTGGGGCACGACTCCATCACGGCCGGGACGCGCGCGGCGATCGTGGGCTTCATCGTGGTCATGATCTTCATGCTGGTCTACTACCAGGCTGCGGGCGTACTCGCCTGCGGGGCGCTGATCTTCAACCTGGTGATTGTGTTGGCGGCGCTGGCCAAACTGCACGCCGCGCTCACGCTGCCGGGCATCGCCGGCCTCATCCTCACCATCGGCATGGCCGTCGACGCCAACGTGCTCATCTTCGAGCGCATCCGCGAGGAGCTGGCCAAGGCCAAGACCGTGCGCAGCGCCATCGAGGCCGGCTACGACCGCGCCTTCTCCACCATTCTCGACGCCAACGTCACCACGCTCATCACGGCGCTCGTGCTGTGGCAGTTCGGCACGGGCCCCATCAAGGGTTTCGCCACCACGCTGTCCATCGGCATCGTCGCATCCATGTTCACCGCCCTGCTGTGCACGCGCGTGGTATTCGACCTCGTCACCGCCAACCGCCAGCTCAAGAAGCTGAGTATCTGAGGGCCGGAGACAGAAATGCAGTTCTTCAAGACGCCCAACATCGAGTTCGTCGGCAGAGGCCGGAGGGCCATGTTGCTCTCGGCCCTGCTCATCCTGACCGGTCTCGTCTCCGTGGCCGTCCACCGCGGCCTGCGCCTGTCCATCGACTTCGCCGGCGGCGCGCTGGTCGAGATCAAGCTCGATCAACCCACGCCGATCGGCGACGTGCGAAGTGCAGTGACGGCCGCCGGCTTCGGCGGCGCAGAGGTCACGCGCTACGGTCCGCCCACGGAGTATCTGATCAAGGTGAAGGCCGTGGGCAACGCGGCCGAGGTGGCGGAGCACCTCAAGGACGCGCTGTCGGCCGGTCTCGCCGGCAGTTCCGTAGAGATCCGCCGCATCGAATCCGTGGGCCCCAAGATCGGCGCCGAGCTAAGAACGGCGGCGTTTTGGGCGGTCATGTATTCGCTGCTGGGCATCGTCATCTACGTGTCCTGGCGCTTCCAGTTTCGCATGGCCATCGCCGCCATCGTGGCCCTCGTCCACGACGTGTTGATCACGCTGGGCTTCTTCTCCGTGGTCGACATGGAGATCTCGCTGGCCGTGATCGCCGCGCTCCTTACCATCGTCGGCTACTCGCTCAACGACACGATCGTGGTCTTCGACCGCGTCCGCGAAGATTTGCATACTCGCCGCCGCGAGAACTTCGATCGCATCGTGAACGGGGCGCTCAATGAGACGCTGTCGCGCACGCTGATCACGTCGGGTACGACGCTGCTAGTGGTGACTTCCCTGGCCATACTCGGCGGCGAGGTGATCCGCGACTTCGCGCTGGCGCTCCTGGTGGGGATCTTCGTCGGCACCTACAGCAGCCTTTTCATCGCCACGCCGGTAGTGGTCGAGTGGCACCGCCGCCGCGCCGGCAAGGATCGCCGGTAGCCGGCCGGCGCGGCCCAGCGCCTCCGGATCCTCGATGGAAGCTATCGCCATCAAGATCGGCTCGATCCTGCTCTACGCGCTCCTCTTCTCCTTCCTCGCGCTGACCGTCCTCGGCCTAGCCGGAAACTGGCTCATCGCGCTGGTCGCTCTGATCATCCGCCTGACCGGCTGGGGTGAGCTCACCTGGACGTGGTTTCTCGTCATCGTGGCGCTGGCGGCGCTGGGCGAGGTGGTCGAATCGCTGCTCGGCCTGGTCGTCGTCGCGAAGCAGGGCGGCACGCGCTGGGGCGTGATCGGCTCCTTCGTCGGCGGCATCGCGGGGGTGGTCCTCGGCGCTCCGGTCGCGCCACCATTCGGAAGCCTGCTCCTGGGCTTCGTGGGCGCGTTCGCCGGCGCGGCGGCGGGCGAGTACCTGCGCACCCGGCACGGCGGCGAAGCGGTGCGCGTCGGGTTCTGGGCGTTCGTGGGCAAGACCCTCGCGGCCATGGCCAAGGTGGCGTGCGGGGTCGGCATGATCGCCATCATCATCGCGCGCACCTGGTAGGGCCGCTTGCGCGAAAAACGTCCCCATTTGGGGACGCGGTTGTCCTCGGCACGGGACAGGTTCACGTGGGCCCGCTTCTCAACTCCCTCATTCACAATGGGTTACAGTCGGCACGCCGATTGCATGTCTACAGCGGTTCTTGTATCCGGCTCCCGAAGCGGTCATGCGCCAAATCGCTGCATTCATCGTCGCCACCCTCGTGGGCGGTCCGGCCGGCCTCCTGGCCGCGGCGCCGGGCGAGGGCGGCCGCGTCGTCGCTCAGCAGAGCCGCGAGACCCCGGCGCGCGGGGAGAAAACCGCCGAAGCGGACGAGGACGTGCGGGGCGCCATGGACGTCTTCGCGGATATCGAAAAGGCGTGGAGCGCCGAAAACGTCGACCGCATCGTCAAGCACTTCGGCTCCGCCCGCGTGGCGATTTCCATCGAGGGTACAGGGCCGTCCGGCGGCAAGTTCAGCAGAAGCCAGAGCTACTACCTCCTCAAGGATCTCTTCGCCTACACCATCACGCGCAAGTTCGAGTTCGTGCAGTACCGCAAGCCGGAGGACGACGGACTCGTATCCTTCGCGATCGCCGAGCGCCACTACCAGAAGACCGACGACGGCCGCCTCTTCAAGGACAAGATTTACGTTGCTCTGCACGTTGAGACGGCGTCGAATGGCGAGCGCTGGGTGATCGATGAGATCAAGTCCATCCGCTGATCGCGGGCGCAGCAGTCGTAGATTCTGGGCGGGGCTCGCCTGCCTGCTCGTGGCCTGGGCGATGCTGTTCCTTGAGCACGTGCAGGGTCTACGCCTGGCCGCGTCCATTCCCTTCTGGTTGCCGCTCGTCCTCTGCTTCGCCGCCGGCGCGCTGACCGCGGCGGCGGGAACGTCAGCGCGCATGCGCGTAACCGTGGGCGCTTCGGTGCTCCTCCTGGCGGGGGCCATCGCGGCCGAGACCATGGGCCGCCGCGACGACGAGACCCTGGAGCGCGCGTGGCGCGCGCAATCGTCGCGACAGATCGTGGAGGCCGTGCAGCGCGTCGGCGAGAAGGTGGCGCGACTCGAGTCTTCTTCCTCCGCGGTGGGCGAGCGGGTGCGGGAGCGCATCGCGCGGGACGGCCAGGCGCTCGACGCGGACCTGGTGCGCACGTTCGAGGAGCTCGCCTCGCTCGCCTCGTCCGCCTCGAGGACCGGCGTGTTGCCGCCGGGAACGGAGATCGGCATCCAGCTGGTCGCGCCGGACGGGCGTCGCGTCGCCTGGGCGGGGTGGCCGCAGCTGCTCGGCCGGCTGGAGCACCACCTCCTCGAGAGCCGCGCCGAGCTGATCTACGCGCGCAAGGTCTCCCTCTACCGCATCCTCACGCACATGATCCCCGTGGCCGATCCCGACGGCGCCCACGTGGCTACCGTCGTTGTGGACCTGCCGCTCGAGGTGGACTTCCGCGTCAACAACCGGTTCCTGAAAAGCGCGAGCCTGGCCGACGGGATCGCCATGCCCGACCTGGCCGGGATCTCGTTCGACTACTTCACCGTGACGGGCAACGTCGCCGACCGGCTCGGCCGCTTCCGAGAGGTTCTGGATCAGCGCGCAGAGCGGCGCGCCCGGATCGTCGCCGCGCGCGCTGGGGCAGAGCCGCCACCCGACTCGGTGATGACGTACCACGCCTTCCCAGCGCTCATCGAGCCCGCCGGCGAGATCACGGGAGACGCCGCCGCCGGCCTGCACGGCCGCGCCGTCGTGCACAGTCCGCTGGGCAATCCCGTCCTCGGCGTCACCGCGCGCGGGCGGCCGCTGCGGCACTACGGCGACGCGCGCGCGTCTCGCTTCGAGACGGCGACGCGCACGCTCATTGTATTGACCCTCGTGGGCCCGTTCGCGCTCCTCATGTTCGGCCGCCGCGGAAGGAGCCGGCGCTGGCTTCGCGGAGCGCTGTTCGTCGCCTTCGTGGCGGTGCTGCGCTACTCGCTGCTGTCGTTCCGCACCTCCTCGGCGGCGGGCTCGAAGCTCTTCGATCCGACCATCTTCGCCACCCACGCCCTGGGCGGCATCATGCGCAGCGCGGGCGACCTGCTGGTGACGGCGATCTTCTTCGGCCTGATGCTCTACGGCCTGCTGCGCATCGCCCGCGGCGGCATGGCCGTCCCGCCGGCGGCGCGCCGCCCCCGCCTGGCGGGGTTCGCGCTGGCCGCGGTGACGATGGTGGCGGTGTCGGCGGCCGCTTTCGACCTCTCGCGCGGATTCGTGAACACGATCGTGGTCAACGCCAACCCGCGGCTCCTCGGGGAAGCCGTGCATTTCAGCGGCCTCGAAGTGGTCGTGCTGCACGTGAGCGTGTTCGTGATCGTAACGGGCATCCTGCTGGCCGCGGTGTTGCTGCTCGCGGGCTTGCTGCGCGCGTACAGAAGCGCGGAGGCGGGACTGCTGCCCCCGGCGGGAGCCGCGCTGTTGATCATGGTGGTCATCGCGGCCGCGACGCAGCGCTGGGAGCTCGCGTTCGTCTCGGGGGCCGTCCTCGCGCTCGTGGCCTTCGTGCCGCGCTTCGTGCGCCGGGAAGATCTCGTGTCCATCGTCACCGCGGCGTTACTGCTCGTCACCGCGTCGTCGGCGACGACGTACGTCTTCATGAGTCGCGACTACGACGATCTGCGCAAAGCTTTCGTCCTGGAGAAATCGGCGGAGATTCGCAACCCAACGGACAACTGGAAAGTCGTGATTCTCGAGGACGTGTTGAGCGAGTACGCGCGGCGCCCCGAGATCCGGCAGGCGATTCGCAGCCCCGGTTCCGTGGACGTCGATCGCTTCGCGTTCGACCTGTGGGCGGAGGGGCCGCTCAGCCTGCTCGGGTACAGCTGCGCGATCCACGTGGTCACGGCCGAGGACGACGTGCTCTCGGAGTTCGCCGTCGACATGCCCTACCGGGTGCGGATTGCCGAGGGCGGCGAGCGCACGGATGCGCCGGGGGACAACGAGTGGGCCGTACTCGACCTCACGCGCCGCACGCCGCAGGGCCTCGTGCGCTTTT
>JAOTVO010000111.1 GCA_029863355.1 Candidatus Krumholzibacteriia bacterium | reverse complement strand
TGGCGTGGGACAGCACGAGGACCAGCACGTGATAAAACCACATGTACTGCAGCGGGATGCCGGCGAAGTAGGGGTCTTCGACGGGCAGCCCGAAGTCCTCGATCTGGTAGACGACGGCGCGGTGGAACCACGCGTCGGAACGGATGCGCCACCACAGCTCGGAGAGCGGCAACGCGGCCGTCAGCGCGCAGAGGAGCAGGACCAGCCCCGCCAGCCACGCCGCCTTCCGGGCCGCCAGACCGGCTCGGTGGGCGCGCGTGAGCGCGCTCGCGGCGAGCGCGGCGGCGCCCCAGCCGGCGCACGACCCCACCGCCACCCCGTGGGCTTCGACACCGCCGAGAAGGGCCAGCGACGCGAGCGCCGCGGTCAACCCCGGAGACAGGGCAAAGGCAACGGCCAAGAGCGCCAGCGGGCGGGGCGCCGGGTCGGCAAACCGCAAAAGCGCGTAGCCTGGCGCCACCATCAGGGCCAGCCAGGCCGCCGGCGCGAGCGCCGGCGCGCCGGCCAGCGCCCCCGCGATCCCCGCGGCGGCGGCGGCGCCAACAAGAATGAGACGAACGGTTCGCGTCATGTGTCCGAGACGGATGGAGTGGAGCGCGGCCCCGGCCCGGGAGGCTCCGCAGGGGGCCCGGGGTCGCAAGGATCGCGCCGGAACCGATGCTGTACCCAGCGAATTCTAAAGGACATACACGCCAGGCGCAACACGGAACCGGTCACTCGCCGACCACGGTTACGTCGATCGCCCGGCGCGCCGGCCCCCCCGCGTCGAGCAGGAGGATGGCTTGCCACGACCCGGTGGCCAGCGCGCCGTCGCGCACGGGGAGGGCCAGAGTGTGAGCCAGCGCCGACGCCGCGGCCGAGGACGGCGTGTCCAGCCGGTCGCGCGCCGCGCCGGCCACGGGCGGCTCGCCGAGGTGCTCCCGGGCCACCTGGAGCAGGTCGTCCAACTCCTCTTCGGCGGATTCGGAGAGCGTCAGCGCGCAGGGGCCGCCGGTGAGGGCGATCACGCAGACCCCGGCCTGGATGCGGGCCCCGGCCAGGTAGGCCGATATCAGCGCGGTGACGTCCTGGACGGATACGCCCTCCAAGGTGTCGACGGGGAGTCGGGTGGTGCTAACCATGGCGGCGCGGGATCCCCGCGACGCGCCGCCGGCCGGCCGGCGCCCGAGAGCGGACTTGCCTTCGGCGTCCGGACGTTCGATACTGCATAGGACCGTCGGCGCAGCGGGTGGACCCGGCAGGAGGATAGCGCCCCCGAGCGATGAGCCCAAAACGATTTTTGCAGAGACGTGGACGCGCGGATGCCCCGGGGGAGCACGGCGCCGACAGCGAGATCGTGCTGCTGCGCGAAGAGAACCAGCAGCTGCGCCGGGCCGTCGAGGAGCTCTCCATCCTGAACGACCTTTCGCGGGCCATCGGCGCGTCGGTCGACTCCCAGGACATCATCCGCAAGATCGTGGACCGCTCGATGCGCGCCGTGCAGGCCGAGCAGACCGTGGTCACCCTGGTGGACCGGGACGCCAACCAGCCCATGCGCACGCTCGTGCGCGCCATGACCAGTTCCTCCGAGCACCCGCACTACCACGTCAATGAGAACCTGCTGGGCTGGATGCACCTGTACAAGCGCCCGCTCTTGACCAATGACCCCACGCACGACGAGCGCTTTCGCGGGCTCAAGTGGGACGACACCATCCACTCTATTCTCTGCGTTCCGCTGATGGTCAAGTCGGAGTTGATCGGCGTGGTCACGTCCTATAATAAGAAGGCCAAAAGCGGCTTCGGCCAGGAGGATCAGCGGCTGCTGGCCATCATCGCCGGGCAATCCGCGCAGATCATCGAGAATGCGCGCCTCTACGAAGAGGAGAAGGCGTACGCGACCATCCGCGAGCAGGTGCGGCTGGCGGCGCAGATCCAGCTGGACCTGCTGCCGAAGACGCCGCCCGCGGTGGAGCGCTACGACATCGCCGCCCGGACCATTCCCGCGCAGTTGGTGGGCGGCGACTACTTCGATTTCGTCGTTCTGGCGCAGGACCGCCTGGCCCTGTGCCTGGGTGACGTCTCGGGCAAGGGTCTGCCCGCCTCGCTGCTGATGGCCAATCTGCAGGCCACGCTCCGCGGCCAATCCGTGGTCGCGTCCGCGGTGAGCGAGACCATCGCTCGTGCGAACACGCTCATCCATCAGAGCACCGATCCCGAGAAGTTCGCCACGCTCTTCTACGGCGTGCTCGACCCGGGCGAGAACCGGCTGTCGTTTTGCAACGCGGGACACGAGAACCCCATCCTCATCTCCGCGAATGGCGACGTCACGCGCCTGGAGACGGGCGGCATGGCCCTGGGCGTCATCGAGGGCTTCTCCTACGACGAGGAGCGCATCGCGCTCGCCGCAGGCGACATCCTCGTCGTCTTCTCCGACGGCATCTCGGACGCCACCAACGAATTCGACCACCCCTTCGGGGAATCGCGTCTGATCGCGCTGGTAAACGAGCACCGCGAGGAGCCCGCGGCGGCGCTCATCGACCGCATCGTCGACGCCGTCAACGCGCACGAGGGCGAGACCGAGCAGCTCGACGACCTCACCCTGGTCGTGGTCAAGCGCAACGACTGACCGCTTCGGTTGAAACCGCCCACCCATCTCGAACGTATACAGGGGGAAGCTGCCGGGACCCGGCGCCACCTCGTCTCCAGGAGCCAGAAACCATGATCGGCCAGAAGATCCTCCACTACCAGGTCACTGAGAAGCTCGGCGAGGGCGGGATGGGCGTCGTGTACAAGGCCGAGGACACCAAGCTGGGGCGCACCGTCGCGCTCAAATTCCTCAACCCGCAGCTGCTCGGCGGCGAGCAGGAGAAGGAGCGCCTCGCCAACGAGGCGCGCGCGGCGGCGGGCCTGCACCACCCCAATATCTGTACCATCTACGAGATCAACGAGCACGAGGGCCAGGCCTTCATCGCCATGGCCTACGTGGACGGGCGCACACTGCGCGACCACGTTCTCTCCGGCGAGATCGACGTGGGCGACGCGCTGGGCTACGCCGTCCAGATCGCCCGGGGACTGAGCCAGGCGCACGCCAAGCGCATGATCCACCGCGACATCAAGAGCGCCAACATCATGATCGACGCATCGGGCCAGGCGGTGATCATGGACTTCGGTCTGGCCCGGCTGCAGGGCCAGCCCAAGCCCGAGGAGCGCATGTCGTCGGGCGGCACCTCCGCCTACATGTCGCCGGAGCAGGCCCGGGGGGAGGCGGTGGACCAGCGCACGGACATCTGGTCGCTGGGCGTGGTGCTCTACGAGATGCTCGCCGGGCACCTCCCCTTCCGCGGGGACTACGAGTCGGCGGTGATCTACTCCATTCTCAACGAAGCGCCGCAGCCGATCGCCGATGCGCGCCCGGGGGTTCCGGCTTACGTGGTCGAGATCGTCGAGCGCTGTCTGGAAAAGAATCCGGCCGATCGCTACCCGACGCTGGACGAAGTCATCGAGGTGCTGAGGCGGGCTCGCGGCCGCGTGACCGGCCGCCGGCGCGTCGCCGAGCGGCGGCGCCCGCGCGTGTTTGCCGTGCCCCTGGGCATCCTCGCAGGCTTGATCCTGGCGTTCCTCGCCTACGATTTCCTGTTCGTCAAGGACGCCGGCAGCCAGGCGCGCGTGCCCATCGCGGTGATCGACTTCGTCAACGACACCGACGAGCCCGCGCTGGACGGGCTCTCGGGCATGCTGATCACGTCGCTGGAGCAGTCGCGCCGGCTCTCGGTGATGACGCGCACGCGGATGTTCGACGTCCTGCGTTCGTTGGGACGCGACGCGGGCCGCGATACAGGCCGCGAAGGCGGAGGCAGCGGCATCGCGCGCATCGACGAGTCGGCGGGCCAGGAGATCTGCCGCGCGGCCGGCATCGACGCCATGGTGATCCCGTCCATCCGCCGCTTCGGCGACCTGTACACGATCGACGTCAAGGTGCTCGATACGCGCGAGAACCGCTACCTCTTCACCACCAAGGAGGAGGGCCGGGGACAGGAGAACATCCCGCGCATGATCGACAAGATCGCCGGCGACCTCCGCATCGATCTGCGCGAGGCGCCGGAAGCGGTGGCGGCGACCACGCCGGTGGGGGACGTAACGACGGTGGACCTTGACGCCTACCAGGCGTACTTCGATGGCGAGGAGGCGATTGACCAGATCGATTTCGCGGAGGCGAGCGCGCAGTTTGCGCGAGCCGTCGAGATCGACTCCACGTTCGCGCTGGCGTACTGGCGGCTGGCCTACGTGGAGTGGTGGTCGCGCGGACAGCTCGACAAGGCGCGGGAGCACGTGGCGCATGCCATGGCCGACATCGCCCGCATCCCGGAGAAGGAGCGCTACTTGGTGCGCACCCTGGACGCGGCCCTCAACAAGGGTTTCGACGCGCAGCTGCCGATCCTGCGCGAGATGGCGGTCCGCTACCCGCAGGACAAGGAGATGCTCTTCGGGATCGGCGACGCCATGTTCCACACCAACGAGATGGACTCGTCGATCGTCTATTTCGACCGCGTGCTGGCCCTGGATCCGACCTTCGAGCGCGCGCTCCAGCACCTCACCTGGGCGCACCTCTACTCGAACCACATGGCACAGGCAAAGCTCACCGCAGAGCGGTGGGTGGACGCGCACCCGTCACCGGAGGCCTACGAGAACCTCGGCTACACCCAGTTCCGCGACGGCGAGCGCGAGAAGGCGCTGGAAACCCTATTGAGCGCGCGCGCGCAGTCGGACAAGAGCCACACGATGGGGTCGCGTCTGGCCGAGGTGTACCTCTCCCTGGGCCGGCCGGACCTGGCCCTGGCGGTAGCGGCGAAGGGGATGGAGTCGGAGGAGTACATGACGCAGGTCGCCTCGGGACGCACGCTGGGACTCGGCGTCTACCCCTACATGGGACGCTACCGGGATGCCCTGGCCACGTTCGACCGGGGCATGGAAGCGATGACCGCTACGACCTCGCTGGACTCGGCGCAGCTCATGGGCACGATAATGATGAAGGCGGGGCTCTACTTCTGGGGCTGGCAGGACACCGAGAAGATGCGCGAGGTCATGGAACAGACGCTCGCCTTCCCCGAGACGTACAAGAAGAGCTGGTATTACAGGCAGCTGGCCATCATGTACCTGCTCGACGGGGACGAAGCGCGCTCGCGCGCCGCCCTGGCCGAGGTCGACAGCGCGTCCAGCGACGCCTTCGACGACGGTGTGCAGCGGGTGGCACGGCTCGCGATCTCGGAACACTGCGCCGAGGCCTCGGCCCTCGTCGATAGCCTGGCCGGTCACCTGGGCGAGCATGCCCCCAGGTCGCTCTACTCGGCGCGGTTTGCCACGGCGTGGTGCGAGGTGGAGGCGGGCGAGTACCGCGGGGCCATCCGCCACCTGCGACCCGTCGTAGACGACCCCGTCGTCACGCTGGAACACGCCATGCTGGTGCCCGCCTGCTACTACTTCCTGGGCCGCGCCTACGAGGGTGCGGGCGACACCCAGCAGGCCATCGCCTACTACCGTCGCCTGCTGAACACCTGGGAAAAGGCGGACGCGGATTTACCCCGGCTCATCGACGCCCGGTCGCGACTGGACGCGCTGCTCGCCCGCGGGACCATGTAGACGCATGAAGTCACTCTTGCGGCCGCAACTGGCGGCCCTCGCCCTGGTTCGCATGGTCGGCACCGCCGGAGGGCAGGCGCCCCCGGAGGCGGATCTCATCGTCACCGGCACGATCGTCACCATGACGCGCGCCGCGGCGCGCGCGGAGGCGGTGGCCGTGCGCGACGGGCGCATTATGTACGTCGGCGACGAGGCGGGCGCGCGCGCCCACGCCGGCGCTTCGACGCGCTGGATCGACGCGCGCGGCGTGGTGCTGCCGGGACTGGTCGACGCCCACGGCCATTTGCGCAACCTGGGACGTTTGCTCCATACGCTCCAGCTCACGGGCACGCGCTCGAAGGAAGCGGTGGTCGCGCGCGTGCGCGAGGCGCAGGCCGAGAGCGCGCCGGGTCAGTGGATCTACGGGCGCGGGTGGGACCAGAACGACTGGGAGGCGCAGGCGTTTCCAACCTGGCAGGATCTGGAGGGGACGGGCGCGAACCCGGTCTACCTGCGCCGCGTGGACGGACACGCGGCGTGGGTCAATCGCGCCGCGCTGGAGATCGCCGGCGTGACGCGCGACACACCCGACCCGCCCGGCGGTCGCATCCTGCGCGACGCGCGCGGCGAGCCCACCGGCGTCCTCGTGGACAAGGCCACGGACCTGGTCTACCTGCGCATCCCGGAGCCCTCCGACCAAGAGCTGGACGCGTGGATGCGCAGCGCGGTGGTGCACTGCAACGAGGCGGGGCTCACCGGTGTGCACGACGCCGGCACGGGGCGGCGCGTGCTGGACTCGCTGCGCCGCCTGGCCCGCGCGGGCGCCCTGACGCTCCGGGTCTACGCGATGCTCGACGCCGACGAGCCCGATCTGATCGACGCGCAGCTGGCCGCGGGGCCGTCGGTCGAGCTGGACGGTTACCTGACCATCCGCGCCGTCAAGGCCTACGCCGACGGCGCCTTGGGCTCGCGCGGGGCCGCGCTCCTCGAACCCTACTCGGACGAGCCGTCGCAGGCGGGGCTGGTGATCACGACGCCGGACTCTCTGCGCGCGCTCTCGGCGCGCGCCGCGGCCGCCGGCTTCCAGATGTGCACGCACGCCATCGGCGACCGCGGCAACCGCATGGCGCTCGACGCCTACGCGGCGGTCTTCGGCGGCCCCGACCATGACGGCCGGCGCTTCCGCGTCGAGCACTGCCAGGTCCTCGCGCCCGACGACATCCCGCGCTTCGCCGCGCTGGGCGTGATCGCGTCCATGCAGCCCGCGCATGCCACCTCCGACATGTACTGGGCGGAGGCCCGCGTGGGCGGCGAGCGCATCCGCGGCGCCTACGCGTGGCGCACGCTTCTCGACAGTGGCGCCGCGCTGGCGTTCGGATCGGACTTTCCGGTGGAGAGCGTGAGCCCGCTCCTCGGCATCCACGCGGCGGCGGCGCGACAGGACGCGGAGGGATGGCCGGAGGGGGGCTGGTACCCCGAGCAGCGTTTGAGCGTCGAGGAAGCGGTGCGCGCGTTCACGGTGGGCGCGGCGTACGCGGCGTTCCAGGAGGCCGAGTTGGGGACGATCGCGGTGGGCCGGCGCGCCGACCTCACCGTTCTCGACCGCGACATCTTCGCCGCGCCGGCGGCGGAGATCCTCGCGGTGCGCGTGGACTACACGATCGTCGGGGGAGCGATCGTGTACGAGGCGCCGTGAAGCGGGAGCGGGATCAGGGTCCGAGGAGTGCCTCGACGTCGGCGCGCGCCGCGATGCGGCCCACGGGATAGACGCCGACGCGGTCGTCCCAGTAAGGCGTGCGCCGGTAGAACCAGCGCCGGATGGCGCCGGTGTCGGCGGCAAACGCCGGGTCCGCCCGCTTCTGCTCCTCGAAGGCGCGAGCCAGCGCGCTGTCCGCCAGCATCTCGCGCGCCATCGCTTCGATCACGTAAGACTCCACGTATTCCTTGACCTCGAAGACCGCGTCGAAAAATCCCCAGTAGACGTACGAGTCGGGCCCCGCCGGCTCGAGAATATGCGCCGCCACGCGCGCCGCGGGCTGGTTCATGTCCACGACCACGGATCCGGAGGGGATCAGGCGCCGCTCGCGAACGGGCTCGGCGCGCAGCGTGACCGGGTGGCGGCCCTCGTAGGGATCGTTGCGCCAGCGCGCGTCCTCGAAGCGGTACGAATCCACTTCCATCGTCCGCTCGCGTGTCGTGCGGGCCAGGTGCACGCCGTGCAGCCACAGGCGGTCGATCACTTCGGTCCACTCGGGAGGAATGACATAGGCCTCGGGAAGGCGCACGGTGGTCTTGGGAACCTGCGTATGGAAGTAGGGAATGCGCCACGTGACCGGCCGGCCGTCGTAGCGGTGCCATTTTCCGCCCGTGAGGTCGCTGTCGATTACGTCGTACGCGACGCCGAGAAAATCGATCATCACGCTGTCGGGGCCCGCGCGGAAGTCGATCGGGAAGGGCT
>JAOTVO010000110.1 GCA_029863355.1 Candidatus Krumholzibacteriia bacterium | reverse complement strand
CGTACCAGATCGACGGGCCGCTTCGACGCCACCAACCGTGCGAGGAAGAGTACGACGCGCGCCTCGCCGGAAATGCCCAGGCGGGCGCGCGCCGCGGCGCGGTCCGGCGCGGGCGCGTCCAGCCACTCCACGTCCAGCCCGTTGGGCAGAAAGTGGATGCGCTCCGGGTCGATCCCGCGCGCGCGCAGGACATCGCCGCCGCGCGTGCCGTCGTCGAGAACGATCCACGCGTCCTGCGGAAAGCGAAGCGCGGCCAGCTGCTCGAAGTTCTTGAAGAAGTAGCGCGGCCGCGGCCACTCCGTGTGCACCAGATCCATCACGCCGGCCAGCTTCACCCCGGCGGGCACACCCGCGCGGCGGCAGAGCCAGGTGGTAAGCGGGGTGTAGTGCGAGAGGCCGAGCACGAAGACCGGACGGAGCGCGCGCAGCAGGCGCAACGCGGGTGGCGCCACCACCAGGTGGAAGAGGAGCGGCCACAGGAGACGCCGGAGGACCGAGGGCCATCCGGCCGTCCAGTGGAAGAAGTTCGGGTAGGTGTGCAGCTCGACGTTCTCGTAGTGCACAGCGCCCGCCTCCGGCGCCGCCGGGGCGAGGAAATGGACCTCGTAGCCCGCGCGGGTGAAGCCCGCGATGAAGTGGTGCTCGTCGGACACGCCCGCGCCCGCGTCGAGCGACCACATGCGGTCCCACGGCGTGATCACCAGGATGCGTGGACGGTCTGTTCGCGTGCTCGCTTCCATTCCCGGCCTACACAATGGTCACGGCGAGCGCGCCCAGCGATTCGACGCGCGCCGCCAGCCGGTCGCCGCGCACGAGAAAGCGCTGCGGGTCGCTGTGCGCCCCCACGCCCGCGGGCGTGCCCGTGGCGACGACGTCGCCCGGTTCCAGCGTGATCGTCTTGGTGATGTGGGCCACCAGGTCGTCAACCGTGAAGGTCATCTCGCTCGTGCGGCTCGACTGCCGCGTCTCCCCGTTGACCTCCAGGGAAATCGCCAGCGCGTGCGGATCGCCCACCTCGTCGCCGGTGACTAGGTAGGGTCCCATCGGCGCCGCTCCGTCGAAGCTCTTCGCGCGGAACCACTGCCCCTCGCGCCGCTGCAGGTCGCGCGCCGTGAGGTCGACGAGGATCGTGTAGCCCGCCACGCACGCGCGCGCGCGCGCACGGGGCACGCTGGAGGCGCGCGCGCCGATCACGAAGGCCAGCTCCACCTCGTAATCCAGGGCCTCCGTGTCGCGCGGGTAGGGAACCGCATCGCCGTCTCCGCAGAGCGCGTTCGGCCCTTTGCCGAAGAGCAGGGGAAAGCCCGGCGGCTCCCGGCCCTGCTCGGCGGCGTGCGCCGGGTAGTTTCTCCCCACGCAGATGATCTTCGACGGATCCGTCACCGGCGGCCCCAGCCGCACCGACCCCGGCGCGCGCCGCGCGCGCGCGGGCAGCGACGCCGCCCGCGCGGCGATCTCGGCCACGCGCGCCAGCGCGTCCGCCGCGAGGATCCCGCGCACCGTCGCCGGCAGCGACGGATCGACCGCGAGCAGGTCGACGATCTCTCCGCCTGCGACGACCCCGGGTCGTTCCTCACCGACCGCGCCGAAACTCACGAGCTTCATGGGGATGATTCTAGCAGATGTCCGGCTGTTTCGGTCAGCTCGTCAGCTTCTCCAGCCGCTCCAGGAATTCTTCCTTCTCGATGAACTCGACCACGCGCAGGTCCGTGCGCTCCTTGCCGTCGGGGCCGATGAAGACGATGGTGGGTACGCCGCGGATGGCGTACTTATCGCGCACGTGCTTGACCTCTTCGGAGGTGGTGTGGGTGAGATCGGCGCGCAGGGGCATCACGGCGCGGGCAGCCTGGATCACTTCGGGCTGGTTGAAGGTCTCGTGCTCGAGCTCCTTACAGGGGATGCACCAGTCGGCGGAGAAGTCGATCACCACGGGACGCGCTTCGGCGGCGGCGGCCACGAGGTGGTCGTCGTCGTAGGGGATCCAGGGGATGCCCGCGTGGGCGTCGCGCATGAAGACGTTGCCGGGCGCGAGGATCAGATAGAGGCCGTAGGCGGGCGCGAGCAGGCCAACGGTCCTACGCAGCGCGGCCACGAAGAGCGCGGAGGAGCGCGCCTTGAGCACCCACCCGAGAATCACGCCCCCGGCGATGAGCAGGAGACCGAGCGCGATGTGGTAGGCGACGTCCTCGATGAGCGGGCGCAGGAAGTAGACGGCCATGCCCAGGAGCACGACCCCGAAGAGGCGGCGCACCCATTCCATCCACTCGCCGGACTTGGGCAGCTTGGTGATGGAGCCGGACGCGACGGCGAGAAAGACGTAGGGCAGCCCCAGCCCGACGGCGAGGGTGAAGAACATGCTGAAGCCGAGCAGCGCGTCCCCCCGCTCGCTGACGAAGGTGAGCAGCCCCAGCACGAAGGGGCCGATGCACGGCGCCGCCACGATACCCACGGTGAGGCCCATGGCGAACGCGCCGGCCGCGCCGCCCTTGGCGGTGCCGGCCGCGCCGGCCAGGCGCATGGGTATGCGGATTTCCCAGAGACCGAACATGGAGAAGGCCAGCGCCACCATCACGGCGGAGATGAGGAGCAGGACGAACGGATTCTGCAGCACGGAGCCGAAGAGGCCGCCGGTGAGGGCGGCCACGAGTCCGAGCGCGGAGTACATGGTCGCCATCCCCAGGAGGTAGAGCAGCGCCAGGAGCAGCGTGCGCGACACCCTTCCGCCCGACTGGCCGCCGAAGTACCCCACGGTGATAGGAATGAGCGGAAACACGCACGGCGTCAGGTTGAGGGCGAGTCCGCCGAGGAACACCAGCAGATATGCGACGAACATGCCGCGCGCGGCCAGCCGCGAAGCCACCCCGCCGGTGCCGCCGCCGCCCGCCGCCATGGCCGCGCCGAAGTCGATCTGCTCGAAGATCTCGGCGTGCGTCAGCTCGACGGCCTGGCGCGGCGGTGAGACTTCGAACGAGATGAACAACTCGGCCGTCTCCGGCAGCAGGCACTTCAGGTTGTCGCACGCCTGGTAGGTGAGCGTGGCGTGTATGGCCGTCTTGCCGAGCGGAAAATCGGCGGCGACCTCGACGATCGCGCCCACCACGACGGTCCCATCGTAGAGGCGCATCGGCTCCTCGGCGAAGTCGAGCTTCTTCTCGTGTCCGGGCGGGTAGATGACGTCGCGCACGGTGACCCCCTCGGGCGGCGCGAACGCGATCTCGGTGGGAATGAGGAAATCGTCGTCGAGCAGGTGCGCGTTGATGTGCCAGGGCGCGTTGACGGCGATCTCTACGGCCACCTGGACCAGGCCCCCCTGCGGCACGGTGCTGAGCGAGAGGTAGGGGGTCGTCGTCACCGGGCCGCCGAGTCCGTAGTCGATGGCGAGCACGGCGGGCGCGGTGAGCGCCACGGCGGCCACGAGGGCGGCGATCACTCTTACGCGTCTGTGCGGGATCCTTTGCATGCTTCCGATCATGGGTTACGGGTCCAGGGGTCGATGGCGACGTTGGCGGCCCCGCCGGCGGGCCGCCTCCGTCATTATACAAGAAGCGCGCACCGTTGTCCCCGCTCCGGGGCGGGTCGCCTCACTCGTCCCCTCCCGTGGCCCCGATCCCCCCGATCTCAGTGAGCTCGGTGGTGAAGGACGCCGTGAAGGGACCGCGCTTGCCCTGGTGCCGGACCAGGAAGTGCGGCGGCTCGGCCGTCACCCAGAAATGAATCTTGGGGCGGAAGACGAACACCTTGACCGTGACCTCGAGGTGATAGCAGCCGAAGGTCCCGGCCGGCACCACGACCGTCTCCAGGCCGCGTGAGCGCACGTCCACGTTCACGGTGTGCTGCGAGAAATCGACCATGAAGACCTCGTGCTTCTCGGGGCTCTCCAGCGGGAGCTGGCGAAAAAAGAGGAGCGCCGAGGCGTCCACGGCCACCGGCTTGCCAGCGGGCAGGTCGATGGCCTTCACGCGCACCTCGCCGCCCGTGCGCCGCTCCACGACCAGACGCGCGCCCTCCACGTAGAGCGTGTCCGCCTCCTCCAGCGCGCCGTCCTCCCACACCTCGCGCCAGGCCGCGCGGAAGACCGCACCCGGCCCGGTCGCGATCCAACCCGTCTCGCGCCAATCGGCCGCGCGAATGTCGTAGCGGTAGATCGTCTCGGCCTCGCGCGTCACGATCTCGGCCGTCGTGACCTCGCGCTTATCGGGCGAATCGTCCTGCCTAGGGTGCGCGAGATAGGTGTAGCGCTCCGGCGCGAGCTCCGCGGCGTGCGCGTGCGCAGCCAGCAGTGGGGCGCAGGCGAGCGCAGCGCTCACTACAACACTGGGCGTAGCACGGCGCGCGACGATCAGTGCGACACGAAGTAGACGAGCGGTATGAGTCCGAACCATAGAATGAAGTTGAGCGCGTTGACCATGACGCTGTCGATGCGCCGGTCGGGCCCTCCGGAGCGAATGTACGACACGAGCACCCAGCAAAGCGCGACCGCGTGGACGGCCGTCGCGAGAAAAACGAGACCCACGCGACCTCCCACCACGCCGCCCGCCCACAGCCCCACGCCCGCCACCGCGGCCGCCAGCGCGGTGGCCGCGGCGATGCGCGCCGCCGCCGCGCGCCCGAAGAGGACGCTGCAGGAGCGCTTGTCGACGGAGGCGTCCGCCGCGTGGTCCGGAATCCCCGCCAGCGTGTTCGCGGCCAGCACGGCAAAGAAGGCGGGCAGCGATACCATCCACGGCAGCGGATCCCGCCACTGGCCCGCCTGCACGGCGAAGCCCGCCACGATCACGTAGGCGCTGTGCGTGAACGCCACGTCCAGCTCGCCCAGCCCGCGGTAGCTCAGGCGCAGCGGCGGCGCGGTGTAGCCCAGGCTGAGCACGACGCCCAGCGCGAGCCAGGCGCCCACCAGCGCGCGCGATGGCGCGGGCAGGTGGACGAGCAGCAGGGCCGCAACCACGGCCAGCGCGACGAGCGCCGTCGCGATCCCCGAGCGCACCTCGCGAAACGAGAGCTGCCCGTCGACGAGCACCCGCGAGCCGCCCGTGAAGGGGCCGGCGTTGCGGTTGGCGCGGTCGCCCTCGTAGTCGAAGTGCTCGTTGGTGAGCACGGTGGCCAGCTCGATGAAGAAGAGGCAGAGCCAGCCCAGAATGGCCGCCGTCCAATCCAGCGCGCCAGTGCGCAGCTCACCGATGGCCGCCCCCACCGCGTAGAGGATGACCACCATGGGGTAGAACTGCAACCGCGCCGCGCGCAGCCACGCCAGCGCCTTGGGAGTGCTCGCTTGCGCCATGACTCTCTCCTTGCCGCTTGCCCCGTTCGTCGCCCGGCGCCGCGCGGGCTTACGCCGCCCGGCGCACGACGGCGAGCATCAGTCCGTCGCGGATACCGAGGAGCTGGTGCTCGACGCGCGCGTCGCCCGTAACGTGGGCGTTGAATGCGGCGATGGCGCGCGAGTCGTCATCCTGCGGGTCGAGCACGCGGCCGCTCCAGAGCGCGTTGTCGACCACCAGCGCCCCACCGGGGCGCACCTTGGGCACGCACGCCTCCCAGTAGGCGACATAATTGCGCTTGTCCGCGTCGATGAAGACGAGGTCGAGCGGACCCGCCAGACCGGAGATCGTCTCCAGCGCGGGCGCGAGCACGAGGCGAATCTTGCCGCCATGGGGACTCTTCGCCCAGTAGGTACGCGCGATGGTGGTGGCCTCGGGGTCGACGTCGCAGGTCACGATCTCGCCGTCGTCCGGAAGCCCGGTCGCCATGGCCAGCGCGCTGTATCCCGTGAAGGTGCCCACCTCCAGGACGCGTCGCGCGCCCAGCATCCGGATCAGCGCGCGCAGGAACAGGCCCTCCGCGTGACCCGTCATCATCTGCGGGCTCTTCGCGCGGCGTCGCGTCTCCTCGGCCAGCTCGCGCAAGAGCGGATCCTCGGGTGAAGCGTGCGCGCGCGCGTAGGCGGCGAGGGCGTCGGCATCGACGTCGGCGAAGGAGCGGGGATCGAGCATGGTAGCGGGGAGCATACCGTACGCGGCTCGGCGGGGCAAGCGGTGGGGGGGACGCGCATGCCCACGAAGGAAACTGTTGCCAAGGCGCCCCATCGTGGGATTAATCTGTGCGCGTGAGCCAGGATCCCGCGCAGCCGTCCAAGAACGGCGAAGGCGTCCAGGTCACGTTCTCGCGCGACCTCGGCCTCTTCGACGCCAGCATGATCGGCATCGGCGCCATGATCGGCGCCGGCATCTTCGTGCTCACCGGCATCGCCGCGGGCCAGGCCGGCCCCGCCGCCATCCTCGCCTTTGCACTCAACGGTGCGGTCACCGTGCTCACCGCGCTCACCTACGCCGAGCTGGCCAGCGCGTTCCCCGAGGCCGGCGGCGGCTACGCGTTCATAAAGAAGGCCTTCCCGGGTGCCACGGGATTCGCCTCGGGGTGGATGCTCTGGTTTGCCTACATCGTCGCGTGCAGCCTCTACGCGCTCGGTTTCGGCAGCTACTTCTGGGAGCTCGTGCACGGCTACGCGCCGGCCGTCGCCGGCCTGGTGTTCGACGCGGTGGGCGAACGCACGGCGGTGCTCGCCGTGACCGCGCTCATCTGCGCGCTCTTCATCTCGCTCAACTACCGCGGGACGGCGGTCACGGGGCGCGCCGAGAACGTGCTCACCATGAGCAAGATCGCCATCCTTACCGTGTTCATCATCTACGGGCTCAAGGCGCTCCTGGGGGACACCGAAGGGGCCGCACGCGAGTTCACGCCCTTCCTTCCCAACGGGGTGACGGGGGTGGTGCTGGCTATGGGCCTCACCTTCATCGCCTTCGAGGGATACGATCTCATCGCCACGGTGGCCGAGGAGATCAAGTCTCCCGAGAAGACGATTCCGCGCGCGACTTTCATCTCGCTGGGCGTGGCCGTGGCCATCTACCTGCTCATCCTGTTCGTGAGCATCGGGGCGATCCACCCCGAGGACGGCTCGAAGTCGTGGGAGTTCCTGGGCCGCTACCAGGAGACGGCGATCGTGGAGGCAGCCAAGAGCTTCATGCCGCTCTTCGGCGTGGCGCTGATCGTCTTCGGCGGTCTGCTCTCCACCACCTCGGCCCTGAACGCCACCGTCCTCGCCTCCTCGCGCGTCGCCTTTTCCATGGGCCGCGAGCGCATGCTCCCGCGCAGCATGGCCACCATCCACCCGCGCCGGCGCACGCCGCACATCGCCGTCCTCGTGACCGGCTTCATCGTGGTGGCCGTCGCTGTCGCGTTTCCCATCCATGTGGTGGGCTCGGCGGCGAGCTTGATGTTCCTGCTCACGTTCACCCTGGTGAACCTCTCGCTCATCGCGCTGCGCCGCAAGGTGCCCGGCGCGCGCCCCGCTTTCCGCGTGCCCCTCTACCCGGCCGTGCCCGTCGCTGCCATCATTCTCAACCTCTACCTGGCCGTGTGGCAGTTCCGCTTCGACCCGCGCTCGTGGTTCATCACGGCCGGGTGGATCGCCGCCGGCCTGGTGATCTACGTGCTCTTCTTCGAGAAGGGCGCCGAGGAGGATATGCCGAAGGTGCTCGATGTCGCGCAGGGCCCGCCCGTGGTGGAGGGCGCCTATTGCGTGATGATCCCCCTCCACAACCCCGACCACGTCGAGACGCTCATGCGCATCGCCGCGCCCATCGCGCGCGCGCACCAGGGCGAGATCGTCGCGCTATCCGTGGTCGACGTGCCGCGCAACCTGCCCATCCACGAGGGCATGCGCTTCGTGCACCACAAGGAGCCGCTGCTCAAGGCGGCGCTCGCCTGCGGGCAGAAGCTGGGCGTGCCTACGCGCACGGCCATGCGTATCGCGCACCGCGTCTCCGACGGGATCGTCCAGGCGGCGGAGCGCGAGCGCGCCTCGCTCATCGTGATGGGATGGAAGGGCTGGACCACCACGCGCGACCGCATGTTCGGCGAGGTGACCGACCAGGTGGTGCGCCACGCCCCCTGCGACCTCATTACAGTAAAGCTCACCGGCGTGGAGCCGTTCGAGCGCATCCTCATGCCCACCGCCGGCGGGCCCCACGCCCAGCTCGCCGCGGAATACGTGGGCAGTCTGCAGCGCGAGTTCGGCGCCGAGGTGACGGTGTGCAACATCGTCAAGCCCGACGTGTCCGAGCGCGAC
>JAOTVO010000109.1 GCA_029863355.1 Candidatus Krumholzibacteriia bacterium | reverse complement strand
GCGGGGCCCGGCCGGGCGACGGCGAGGGTCTCCGCCGGCTCGCCGGCCGCGAGCGTCTCGGTCCCGGCTTGGGCGCCCGCGGCGGGCTGTCTCGTCTCGGGGGGCGTTTCCACGAGGGGCGTGCGCGCGCCCTGATCGGGCAAGGTCGGCGGCGTCCCGCGTGAAGTGCGTTCCACGTACACCCACCACACCACCGACGCGATCACGATGACGACGAACACGCCCACGAACACGCGGGGGAGCGTGGCGTTGAAGCGAGGCTCCTCGAAGTCCTCTATCCCGACCGCGACCGGGGCGGTGGGGCCGTCCGCGGCCACCGTCTCGGGCTCCGCAGGCTCCCCCGCCGCGGGCCTCGCGTCCGGCGCGGGGCGCTCAGCCGGCGGCTGTGCGGCGCTCGTGGGCGCCGCCCCCACCTCGTCCACGCCCGGCGGCGAGGCCGCGGGAGCGGTGACGCGCACGCTGATCAGGTCCGCGCGGAAGTGCTCGGCCAACTGCTCCTCGACCGGGTCGGGGATGCCCGACGTCGGCGCCTCGAGCGCGCCGCGCACGAGCACCGGCAGGTCCACCGCACCGATGAGGGGGTGCAGCTCGCCGTCGTCGTCGTCGAGCGGCCCCGTGAAGATCACGCAGCGCGCGTGTTTGGCCAGGCGGCGGGACGCGTCCTCGAACGCGCCCATGACGAACGGCATGCGTTTGGTGACGGGAAAGGACCCGGCCCCCACGGTGCGCACGCCGCCGGGCGCCTCCTGGGTGATCACGCCGATCGAGCTGCCGTAGAGGAGCAGATCGAGGAAGCCCAGGGCGTCTTTCTGGGGCACCACGCCGTGCATGCCCACGGCCAGGAAATCGCAATCGACGACGAGCGTGCTGGGCACGTGCGGCCGCAGCGCGCGCGCCAGCGCGTAGGCGAAAAGATCGCGCACCTCGGCCGACTCGTCGCCGGAAAAGAGGTAGATGGAGAGCTCCTGCTCGGACGCGATGCGCGTCACGCGCTGGACGAGCGCGCGCAGCGGCTCGTGCAGTTCCGGCGGTAGTGTTCCCCGCTCCAGCGCGCCGTGCAGCACCTCTGCGGTCGCGCCGACCTGGTACGTGGAGACACGGTCCATCACGTCTTGGCCTCGGCGCGCGCCGCGAGAACCGCGTCGAGCGCCGCGCGCAGGATCTCGTCCTCTCCGGGTAGGATCGTTCTCAAGTTCACGCGCACCTCGTTCCCCTTGATTCTCGGGATCACCGCCGGTTCGTGCTGCCGCAGCGCGCGGCCGAGCGCGAGCGCGTCCGCCTCCGAGGGGCACCGCAGCGAGATCGCGTACGAAGGCACCGACGCCGCCGTCAAGCTCCCTCCCCCGGCCGCCGCTTCGTCCTCGCACACGGCGACCGCGACCCCGGCCGGTGCCGGGGCGGAGAGCCCCGCGACCACGCGGCGTGCGCGCTCGGCGAGTCCGTCTCCGCCGGCGAGTACTTGCGCGACGGCGGGCACACCGGTGGCGGGATCCGGATCGAAGAGGTAGGCCCGCAGCACCGCTTGCAGCGCTGCGATGGTCACTTTATCAACGCGCAGCGCGCGCCTCAAAGGGTTTTGTTTGAGTCGTTCGACGAAGACGCGACCACCCGCGATGATGCCCGCCTGCGCCCCGCCCATCAGCTTGTCGCCGCTCATCGTGACGGCGTCGATTCCGCGCTCGAGGATGCCGGCGACCGCGGGTTCCGCGCCGAAGCCGGCCGCGGCGAAGTCGAAGAGCGCTCCGCTGCCCAGGTCGTAGACCACCGCGCAGCCGGCGGTCCGCCCGATCGCGACCAGATCGGCGATGGCGGCCTCGTGGGCGAAGCCCTCGATGGTGTAGTTGCTCTTGTGCACCTTGAGGATCAGGTCCCCGGCGCGCGCCGCCGCGCCGTAGTCCTCGGCGTAGGTGCGGTTCGTCGTGCCCACCTCCACCACCTCGCTCGCGGCGTGGCGCAGGATCTCGGGGAGCCGGAAACTCCCGCCGATCTCCACCAGCTCGCCGCGCGACACGATCACCCGTCCCGGCGGCGAGAAGGTGTTCGCGACCAGGTAGACCGCGGCCGCGTTGTTGTTGACCACCATCGCCGCCTCGGCGCCGGTGGCCAGCGCGGCCAGGCGCAGCAGCACGTCGCCGCGCGGGCTCCGCGCGCCCGTGGCAAGGTCCACCTCGAGGCTGACGTAGCCCGCCATCGCCTCCCGGGCCGCCGCCTGGGCGCGCGCGTCCAGCACCGCGCGGCCGAGGTTGGTGTGGAGGATCACGCCGGTGCCGTTGAGCACGCGCCGGAGCCCGCCGCGCCGCAGCACCTCGACGCGCTGCCGCACCTGCTCGGCCGCCCAGGCCGTGATCGCCGAGCGCTCGGCCGCGGGGCGCCCCGCAGGCTCCCCTTCGCGCAGCGCGTCGAGGACCTCGCGCGCCACCCGCGTGAAGGGAAAGCGCGGGTGGTCGGCGCGCGGACCGGACAGGGCCGCGTGGGCCAGGATCGCGTCCACCGGGGGAATCGCGCGAAGAAAGGGTTGCGACGGGTGCGGGGTCATGGAAAGGGCGCTCGGGTGTCTCGTAGCACACACCCACGGCATCGTCAATTGCTATGCGCGCGGGCAACATATGCTTGATCTGCGCCAGTGGTTCTGGTATGCGCGAGGACATGCGGCCGACTGCCCGATGGTTCGCCCCGGTTCTGGCGCTGGCGTTCGCCTGCGCCTCCCCGCCGCCCACGCGGCTGGACCGGCTATACAGCGGTCTCGACGAGTCCCTCCCCCGGATCGAGCCGTCGATCCTGGCCGGTCGGCGGGTGCTGATCGACCCGGGCCACGGGGGGTTGTTCCGGGGCACGGTCGGGCAGGACAGCCTGGAGGAGACGTCCGTCAACCTCGGCGTGTCGCTCTATCTCTGGGGATTGCTGCACGAGGCCGGCGCCGAGGTCCACCTCACGCGGGCGATCGACCGCGATTTCCTCGGCGAGGCCGACTCATCCTTGGCCGCCGATCTGCAGGTTCGCGTCGATCTGGCCGACTCGCTGCGCCCCGACATCTTCGTTTCCGTCCACCACAACGCGCAGCCCCAGCGCGACACGGGACGCAACACGGTCGAGACCTACTACAAGGCGGGCGACCCGGCCTCGCTCGACCTCGCCTTTGCCGTGCACCGGCACCTGATGCGCAACCTCGGCATCGAGGCCGGCGAGGTTCGCCAGGGCAACTACTACGTCCTGCGCAACGTCGATGTACCGGCAATCCTCGGCGAGTCGAGCTACCTCACGCACCCGCCCGTCGAACGCAAGCTTGCCCTGTCGGACAAGCAGCGCCTCGAGGCCGAAGCCTACTTCCTGGGCATCCTCGATTACTTGAGCCGCGGCGTCCCGCGCGTGCGCCCCCTCGGCGCTGGCGACGCCGCGGTGGGTGTGGTCCCCGTCTCGCGCTACGAGATCGCGGACGACCGCGGGCGCGGCATCGACCCGGAGAGCGTGACGCTCACGGTCGACGGCCGTCCCGTCGACCCCGCCGTCGCCCACGCCCCCGACGCCGCCGGGGTGGTCGTCTCTTACGCCTTCCCGCCCGATGCGGCCAACGGCGCGCACGTGCTTCAACTCGGCGCGCGCAACCTGGGCGGCAACACCTGCGCCGCCTTCGCGGACACCATCGTCGTCGACCATCCGCCGGCGATGGCGGCCTTCGACCCCCACCCAGCCCGTCCCGCGCGCGCCGGAGGCGCGTTGCGCGTGCGCGTGCGCCTGCTCGACCGGAGAGGGCTGCCCGTGGCCGACGGCACGCCCGTGGAGGCGTTCACGTCGCGCGATACCGCGCGCGTGCGCGGCGTGATCAGCGACGGTGTGTTCGACTTCCCCGCGCGCCACGACGGCAGCGGGACATTCGCGGTCCGCGTCGCTTGCGGCGGGCAAACCTTCGAGTGGAAGGCCGCGTCCGCGGCGCCGGCTGCCGAAGCCGGCGCCAGGGCGGTGGTGACGGTCATAGACGCCCGCACCGGCGGTCCCGTGCGCGTTGCGAGCGAGGCCGCCTCGCGGAGCTTCGACGCCGCGCGGGGCATCGCCTACGTCACGCCGGGGCTGGTGGCGCTCTCCGTGCGCGGCTACGTGCCCGGCGCTTTCGACGGGGTGGCCGACGGCGACACGCTGCGGCTCGACCCCTGGTTCGGCGGCGCGCTGCACGGGCGCCGGCTCGTACTGGACCCCGAAGGCGGACGCGAAGCCGGGCCGCTGGGGCTATCCGCCGCCTGGGTGAACCTGCGCGTGGCGCGCTACCTGCAGGCGTTTCTGCGCGACGCGGGTGCCGAGACGCGGCTGACGCGCGAGACCGAGGCCGAGCGCGTGCCCGAGGACATCGCGCGCCTGACCAACGGCTATCGCGCCGATCGTTACATCGAGATTCGCCACCGCGTGGAGCCGCCGGAGAGCGCGCTCGCCGTCAAGACCTATCACTTCCCCGGCAGCCGCGCCGGCGAGCGCATGGCCGGCGACCTCGCCGCCGCCGTTGCGGGCCGGCTGGGCGTGCCCGCGCGCGCGCCGGCGGCGCAGGTGACCTACCCCATGCAGCAGACAGCCTGCCCCGCCGCCGCCGTGGCGTTCCCGTCCCTGGGGCGGCGCGACGAGGAGCTGCGCCTCGACGCTCCCGCCTACCTCCGCGAGCAGGCCTACGGGATCTTCCTGGGTCTGCTCGCGCACTTCGCCTGCCCCGACAGCGCGGCGCTGGACGTCCGCGTGGACCACGCAAGCCCCGCGGGCTGGCTGGTCACCGTCGACGACACCTGGACCCTCGTCTCCGGAGCCGACGGCCGCGCGCGCTTCGAGCGCCTCCCCGCCGGCACCCACCGCGTGCGCGCGGCGAGGGGCTCGGTGCTCGTGGCCGGCTCGGCCGAATGCCTCCCCGGCGCGGCGCCGGCCGCACTCGTCCTGGTTCCGCCGGCGGAGTGAAACCGGCCCCATCCATGCTTGGGCGTGCCCTCGAGGGCGTTGACCACTGTAAATCCCGGGGTTATCTTGAGTAATGGAGATTGGAGGGGCGATGAAGCACAGCTGCTGGGAACGCGACGAGGCGTACCGGCGGCGGCTGCGGGTGGTGACGCCCATTGCGGTCCTGCTCGTGGCGGCGCTTTTCCTCACTTCCGACCGCGTGTCCTTCCAGGACCTGGAGCAACACATCGGTTGGAAAGGCGAGCTGCGCATGCTCCCCGAGATCACGATCATCGCCGAGGAAGAGCTCGAACCGAGCGAGGAACACCGTCAGGCGCTCCAGGCCATGCGCAGCTTCGACATCGAGCTGCCCGAGGGCGCCGACTTCGCCGCGTCTCTGAACGAGGGCCGGGCCGAAGACGACGCCCCCGTCGAGGTGCCCGAGTTCGATCCCTTCGACCTGCCCACGGTCGAGGCCCGGCGCGAAGCCCCCTACTCGCAGGATTTCGTCCTCCTCAAGATGGTCGAGCCCGTGTACCCGCCGGAAGCCCTGCGCGCCGGAATGGAAGGCCACGTGACCGTCGAGCTCCTCGTCGACGAGCAGGGGCGGGTTGCCCACGTCACCGTACTCTCGGCCCTCGGGCCCAAGAGTTTTCAGGACGCCTCCCTCCTGGCCGTGCGCCAGTTCCTCTTTCAGCCCCCGATGGACCGCGGCGTGCCCACGCCGATGTGGATCAAGTTCCGAATCAAGTTCCGGATCTTCGGTTGAACGCCCGGATGCGGGTGCGGTCCCCGCGCGCGGGCTAGCGCGGCGAGTCGGGCCGTTGAAACGGGCGGACGCGGCCGCCGTGAACGGTGAGGATGGGGAGGGAGACGGCTTCCGCCATTCGGGCATCGGCGCCGCCCCGGAGCTCGGCGGTGAGGAAGGCGGCGACCTCGTCGCGCGAGACGGCGCCAGCGGCCAGGCCCTGGAGAACGAGCTCGGTGCCGAAGTAGCCGGCGGCGGTGAGGGGGCTCGGTTCGGTCTCGCCCTTACCCAACATCATGGCCTCGAATCGGCGCAGCGCCTGCGGGTCCTTGCCCCGGTATATCTCGGCGGGGAACAGCGCCCCCTCGAGCTCCCGGCCCGAGAGACGCATGAGGCGCTCGGAGTTCCAGTTGGACAGGCCGAGCAGCGGCGCCTGGAGGTCGTAGAAGCGGATCTGGGGAACGAGGTTCAAGAGCTCCTCGACCGTGCCCGGTGCGAAGATGGCGTCGGGGCTGCCCTCGCGCACGGCCTCGAGGGCTTCGCGAAAGTCCGTCGCTCCCTCGTCGTAGTAGCCGACGGCGACGATCGACATGCCCCGGCGGCGCACCTCGGCGGCGAAGACGTCGCCCAGCTCGCGTCCCTCGCCGCGCGCGGGCGCGATGACGGCGAGCCGCTCGAAGAGCAGGGTGGAGACGGCGAGCTCGGCCATGGCCGTCGCTTCCACGCCCAGCGGCACGCGGGTCTGGAACACCCACGGCCCGATCTCGGTCATCTCCTCGGCCGAGACGACGGGCGAAAGGAGCGGCACGCGCCACGCGTTGGCCTCTATGGCGGCGGCCATGGTGGGCACGGTGAACACGGACCCGATCAGGACCACCGCCCCCTCCTCGAGCGCCAGGCGCCGCACCGCCTTCACCGCCCCCACCGCGGTGCCCTTGGAATCGGCGGTCACCACGCGCACCGTCCGGCCTGCACCGGCGCCCTCTTCGACGGCCAGGCGCACGCCCTGTTCAAAGAGCCGGCCGTAGGCCGAGAGCTGGCCGGTGATCGGCAGCACGAGCCCGATCGCGTTGGGGTCCACCTGCGTGGGCGGCCCCGCGACCGGCGCCCCGCGCCGCTCCGACGCCAGCGTGAGCAAGCGCCGCGCCTCGGAGGCGCCCTCCTCCTCCGGGAACTCGTAGAGGAAGCCGGCGAGCAGGCGATACGTCTCGTCGTAGTCGCCGTTGGCATACGCGCGCCGCGCCAGCTCGAGGGCCATCTCGCGCGAGAGCGGAGAGGACGGATGCCGCTTGGCCAACTCGGCGAGCTGCTGGGAGCCCAGCTCGGTGCGCACGATCGTGCGCAGCTCGACGATCGCGGCGTCGCGCATCTCGGGCGCAATGGGCGATTCCAGTAGGGTCAGTAGCGCGTCGGCGCTCCGGTAGGGCGAATCCAGGGCACGCCACGCGCGGCCGAGCCCGAGCAGCGCGTCGTCGCGCAAAGGGCTGTCCGGGTAGTGGGCCTCGATTTGCTGGAAGTAGCGCGCGGCGTCCTCCGGGCTTCCCCGCCCGGCGGCCACGGTGCCGGCCGAGAAGACCACCTCGTCGGCTCGCGGGTAGGCGGGGTAGAGCGAGAGCAGCTCGCGCGCTGTCGCTCCCGCCGCCTCGAGGTCCCCGGCCGCCGCCTGCGCGTCGAGGCGCGCGTGCAGCTCGGCCGCCCGCTCCAAGCCTTCGGCTCCGAGCCCCTCGGCCGGCTGCGGCGCGCGCGTGCACGACGCCACCAGGGCGACGAGCAGGGCCGCCGTCGCGGCCCACGCTCGGCGCTTAGAAATCGCCAGGATCGAGGTTCTCAAGGTAGCGTCGCAGCTCTTCGTCGGGAGTCTGCTGCGCGAGTGGGTCGGTCTGGATGACCCGCTTGTGACTGGCGAACACTTCCTCTGCCACGAAAATCGGCGCGTCCATCTTCAGCGCGAGGGCGATCGAATCGCTGGGGCGCGCGTCCAGCACGTGGACCTCGTTCTCGCGCTGCATGTAGACCTTGGCTATGAAGGTGTTGTCGCGGAGCTCCGTCACGGCCACTTTCACCACGGTCGCACCCAGGCTCTCCACGGCCGTCTTCAGCAGGTCGTGGGTGAGCGGACGCTCGAAACCCTGGCCCTTCATCTGGAGCTCGATGGCCAGCCCCTCCGCGTGGCCGATCCAGATCGGCAGGACCTCCTCGCCGCCGTCCATCTTGAGCAGCACGACGGGGTTGCTGCGCTGGTCGCGTACCATGCCGCTGACCACCACGCGCAGGTAGCGCTTCTCCTCATCCGTCATCGCGGCCGCCTAGTTCGATTGCTCTCTTGCCTGCTTGTTGAGTTTGTCGATGCTCTCGAACTCGGGAAGGTCGCGACCGAGATTCTCGAGCATCCACTGCGCCGTCTCCGCCACCTCGCTGTCCGGGTAGCGATCGAGCAGTTCGAGGAACGTCTGCTTCGAGTGGGCGTAGTCGGCCAGCTCCTCCGAGTAGAC
>JAOTVO010000108.1 GCA_029863355.1 Candidatus Krumholzibacteriia bacterium | reverse complement strand
GTCGCCACCGACGGCAACGTCCATCCCGCCGCGCTGTACGCGTTGGCGAAAACGACGCCCTCGGAGGCGAGGCGGTCGATCACCGGGCTGGTCGGACGCGAGTGCCCGTTGTAGCCGAGCCGGTCGGGGCGGAGCGTGTCCACGGTAATGAGCACGAGGTTGAGGGGACGATCCTCGCGCGCGCAGCCGCCGCCCAAGCTCGCGACCAGAGCGGCGGTCACCACCGGCAGGATTCGGGTGAGCCGTTTCACGACGCCGGATTATACCACCGCGCCGCCCGGCGGGGCATGCCGCTCGGGACGGTAGCCTTCGAAGATCACGTTGTGGCACCAGCGCCGCGCGTCGCTCTCCGCCGCGGGCGAGATGATCGTCCACGCGAGCAGCGTGAAGCGCGCCCTCAGCGCGGCGGCCGCGGGTGGGTCCAGGGGGAGGGCGCGGGCGTCGAGCCCGAGGAAGTCGAGGGGAGCGCGCGCGTCCAGCCGCTCCAGCGCCTCCTGGAACTCCCGCCCTCTGCCCAGCGCGCCCGTGCGCGTCGAGTAGAGGAGGCCCAGCGCGACGCCCCGCGCGCGCGCGGCGAACCAGACCAGCGTCTCCGGGTTGAACGACTGCACCGCGAAGGGACCGGCGTAGCGTTCGAGGGCGGCCAGCGTGGCGCTCTCCACGCCGCCCGCCTCGTCCTCGTTCTTGACCTCGATCAGAATCGGAGCGCGCCCGTCCACGCGCGCGAGCACGTCGGTCAAGAGCGGCACCCCTTCGTCAGTGCCCCGCAGACGCAGGCCGGCAACGTCGTCGCTCGAGGCCTCGTCCACGGCGCCCGTACGCCCCGTCATGCGCCTGAGCTCGGCGTCGTGGAACACGACGGCACGGCCGTCGCGCGTCGCGCGCACGTCCAGCTCGATCGCGTAGCCGCCCGCGACCGCCGCGTCGAACGCCGCCAGCGAGTTTTCGGGGACGCCGCGGGCCGCGTCGTGCAGACCACGGTGGGCGACGGGCAAGTGCGCCAGCCAGGAGGGGGCCATTACGGGCCCATCATCTCAGATCGCGGGCCGCAACTGCAAGTATCACAACGGCATCGACAGGGCGCCGGCGCTCCGGGCGCGAGCGCCTTCAGCCGCCTCGGTCGTTCCCGGTGAATAGGAGTGTTTACATGTAAGGACGGGGGAAACGCCGCGACGGAGATGTCGGATCCTGTGCGACGCCACGGCGTGGCCTCCCTCCGTCGCCCTGGTGCGGGCCGGATCCACTCAGATGTGCGTGACGGGCGGACGACCCCCCGCTGACCTGTCGCGCCGCGGCGCCGGCGAAGGGCCAGGGCGATCGGAACCTAGTGATTTAGCTTCTCCCACGCCGGCGCCGCATTTCTTTCAGGCCTCAGACCCCGTCCTTGCCCGCCGTTTCCGCAGCCGATTCCCATCCGTTGCTCTCGAGCCAGCGCAGCGCCTCGTTCTCGCGCTCCGCGAACACGAGCCAATACACCCGTATGTCTGTCGCCACGTTTCCATCCCCGACGGGCGTCACGGCGCCCGAGTGACTCACGCGCGCCAGCGGGAGGAGGAGGTTCTGCTCCTCTTTCGGAATCTCGAGCGACGCGGCGTCCGTCCCCTCTTCGCTTCTCGTGCCGGTAAAGCGCATCAGCCGGAGCGAGGTCAGACCACGACGGGCGCGGACATCCCACAGCTCGACGTCTACTTCGTTGGCGAAGAGCACCCGCGCGCCGGCCGCTTCGACGATGGCCGGGGAGAGAGCGCCGTGTCCGCGCGGTATGGCCACGTAGGCGGTGCCCACGTCGTACTCTTCGCGCGCCTTGCGCGCGAAGAGCAGGTTGATTCCATCGTTGGTGAGCATGGCGACGACCGCGCGGCGCGTGTCGATCTGCGCCGCCATGTGAACGCGCTCCTCGAGCGCGCTCCCGTGCACCACGCGAAAACCCGCCTCCTGCGCGTGTCGCGCCGTCTGTGGGTTGGCGTCGATCATGACGACCGGCTCGCCGCTGTCGCGCAGGACGCCGGCCAGCACGGCGGCGAGATCGTGCGCGCCGAGAATCGCGTAGCCCTGTCCCCGCGGCCGAAGCACGCCCAGCCAGCGGGCTACCACGCCGGCCAGCCCGCCCTGGACGACCACCGTGGCCGCGATGACCATGAACACGAGGGCGCGTACCTCGACTCCCCCCGGCATGCCGGCGGCGGTCATGCGGTCGTAGAACAGGGACGACACTGCCGCAGCCACGATGCCGCGCGGCGCGAGCCAGGCGAGGAACCCGCGCTCGCGCCACTGCAGACCCTCACCCGCCGTGCAGGCAAGCACTTGCAGCGGGCGGACCACAAGCGAGAGCACCAGCACCACGAGTGCGCCCGGCACGCCCAGGGCGGCAACGTCCTGCGCCCGCACGTCCGCGGCGAGCAGCACGAACAACATCCCGATGAACATCACGGTGAGCTGTTCCTTGAATTCGCGCAAATCGCTCGAGGCGCCGCTGCGCATGTTGCCGACGACCATGCCCGCGACGATAGCCGCGACGATGCCCGACTCGGAGGCCAGGGCGTTGCTCACGTGGAAGATTGCGATGGCGAGCGAGAGAGTGAACACGTTCTCCAGGCCCTCGGGCACCCAGCCCCGCGCGCGCAGCAGGAGTGCCGCCGCGAAGCCGCCGGCGAGACCAACCAGTCCGCCCACGAGCAAGCGCGTCGGCGCGGACACGGCCCCGTGGAGGAACGCGGCCTGACCATAGGAGAGAACGACTTCCAGCGAGACCACGGCGATGATGGCGCCGATGGCGTCGATGAATATCCCCTCGGCCTCGAGTATGGTCTCCAGGTTGTGGCGGATCTTGAAGCGCCTGAGGATCGGCGTGATGACCGTGGGTCCGGTGACGATCACCAGCGACCCGAACAGCACGGCGAGCGGCCAGTCCCAGCCGAGGATCGCGCGCGCCGACAGCACCGCGCCGCCCCAGGTCATGAGTGCGCCGATGGTGACGAGTTTGCGGATGGGGCCCGCTTCGCGCCGTAACCGCCGCCACTCCAGGTTGAGCCCGCCCTCGAAGAGGATCACGGCGATGGCGAAGCCGACGATGAGGTGGAGGGCGTCGCCGACGACTTCGGGACGAACGACGCCGAGCAGGTCGGGGCCCATCAGCACACCGGTCACGAGCAGAACGACGATGCCTGGTATGCGCAGGTGCCGGGCGACCGCTTGCGCGATCATCCCCGCCGCCAGCGCCAGCGCGACGGTGAGCGCGGGACTTTCTAGCGAGAAGTGCATCGTGCCGAAGGAAACCGCGAGCGGGCGGTCCAGGTCAAGCGCGCGCTTGCGCTCGCCCGCCGGACGAGAAGAGGGAGACGATCACGAACGCGGTCGCCGAGACACCCGCCGCGGCGATCTCGACGGGCAGCCCGCCCAACTCGAGTCCGCCGGCTAGCCCGGCCAGCGCGACCGTCGCCCCGGCCACGATGGCGGCCAGCGCACCGGCGCGCGTACCCCGCTTCCAGACGATGCCGCCCAGGACGGGCACGAGCACGCCGGCCGTGTACATCGTGTAGGAGTAGATCAGCGTGCGCACGATCCCGGGCAAGCTCACGCCGATGGCCAGCGCCACCACCCCCACCACCACGGTCACCACGCGCGAGAGCGCGAGCATGCGGCGCTCCTCGCCGGCATCCGCCCGGCCCAGCGCCTCGATCCAGACATCCTTGACGACGTGTGCAGTGGCGGAGGTGAGGAGCGAGTCGGCGGTGGACATGATCGCGGCCAGCACGGCGGCGAGGATGAACCCGCCCAGCACGGGGTGCATCAGCTCGCGCAGCACCCACGGCATCGCGTCGCCCGGAGCGAGCCCCTCCGGTGCCAGCGCGCGCGCGCCCATCCCCACCACGACGGGCAGCGCGCTCACCACGACGAGAAAGACGCCGCCGGCCAGCGCGGCCGCACGCGCCGTGCGCGCGTCACGAGCGGCGAAGAGGCGCTGGTAGAAGTCCTGCCCGATGAGCGTGTACATCACGGTCGGCAGGAGCAGCCAGAAGATGAACGAAGCCCCCTCGCCGGCGGGATTGAAATAGGCGGGTGCTACGCCCTTCGCCTGCAGCAGCGCGCCGAGTCCGCCGGCGTCGCCGGCGCGCGCCAGAACGACCAGCGCCGCGACCAGCACGCCGACCGCCGCGATGGCCAGCTGCACCGCGTCGGAGATCGTCGCCGCCCACAAGCCGCCCAGCGCGGTGTACGCGACGAACACGGCCACCGCCAGCACGGGTGCCGCCATTCCCTCCAGGCCGAGGATCGCGAACGCGCGGCCGGCGGCGTTGACCTGTGCCGCCAGGATGCCGACCAGGGCGACGAGCGAGAGCAGCGCGCCCAGGACGCGGACGGCTTTGCCGCCGTAGCGGCCAGCCAGGTAGTCGGGGACCGTGAAGAGGGAGAGGTCGCGGAAGCGTCGCGCGGTAAGAAGGCCCAACGCGAGCAGTCCGATGCCGGTGGATAACCCGTACCAGACGCCGGCGGCGCCGTGGGTGTAGCCGTACTCGGCGCCGCCCAGCACCGCACCCCCGCCGAAGTGCGTGGCGGCCAGGGCGCCGGCGGCCATCAACAGGCCCAGCCGGCGGCCGGCGAGGAGGAAATCGGTCACCCCCGCCACGCGGGTCCGACTCACCCACACGCCGAGCGCGAGCATGGCGGCCAGATAGACGGCGACGATGGCGAGGAGCATGCTTCCCGGCCTACTCGAGGATCTCGACGCGGTCTTCGGGAGTGTTCGGAATCATGCAGAGAAACTCGAACGGCTCGTCGGTCGAGAGCACCTCGTACCAGTGCGGCGTGAGCGCGGGAATGTAGACGACGTCGCCCGCGCGCACCTCGTGCGTCTCTTCCCCGATGCCGATGCGCGCGCGCCCGCGCAGCACGTACTGCTCGTGCTCGACCGTGTTCTTGTGCCGGGGCATGCCCCCGCCCGGCTGCATGATGAAGCGGCGCATGGCGAAGTTGGGGCCTTCGCCGGAGCCGATCAACACCTGGCGCTCGGTTCCTTTGCCCGCACCCACGCGCTCGCGCGGCATTTCTTCTGAATGTTTGATGGACATGGCCGCATGGTACCACCTATCCACGTCGAGTCCAATCGCAGTGTCCTGCATTGCCGGAGCACCACGCCCTACGCGGACCGCGTGAGCGTCGCCGCCCCACGCCACTCGCCACTCGCAATGGCGACAGCGGGTTTGCCGTCTCCGTTCGATTCTGAACGTGCCGGCCGGCGGCGCGGCTCAGTTCTCTTCGCCCTCGTACGCCTCGAACCCGCCCGCGTACGTGATCACGCACATGGTGCCGTACTCGCGATGCCAGTCGAAGGCCACGCCGGCGAGGCGGTAGCGGGGGCTGAAGACGTTGGCGCGGTGGCTGCGGTCGGCCACGCCGTCGTCCACGATGAGCCGCATGACGAACTCACGGGCGTCCATTCCGCCGTAGGCGATGTTCTCTCCGACGCGCCCGGACCATCTGCCGTAGCGGCGCACGCGGTCGGCTGGCTCGGAGCCGTCGCTGCCCACGTGTCCCATTGTGCCGGCGGGACCGGTGTCGCGGACGTGGTCACGGGCCGCGCGCGCGAGCCCGGGCGATGGGCGCAGCTTGGGCAGGGAGTCGGCGCCGCGAAGGAACGCGATCGCTTCCTCCAGCGCCTTCACACCCTCCTCGGTGGCGATGGTGCCGCGCCCGGGAAGCTCGAGCCGCTTGCCACGGAAGTACGGCCGCCATTCTTCCAGTAAGCGCGCGTAGCGCTGGGGGTCGGTGCGCGCCAAGTTGTGCTCGGCGATGACGGCCGCTTCGACCGCCTCGCGATCGACCCACTCGCTGCCCGTACATCTGGTCCTGTCCGGGTACACACCAACCGTTCGGATTACCGTCTCCGGCGTACTGCGCAGGAACTCGGTCTGGCGGAAGGCACCGCGCACCAGGTCGATGTTGGCAGCGCGCGTGTAGGCGACGAGCTTCTCGCTGACATCGCCGGCGTGCGCGGCGTTCATGTCGAGAATACGCGGCGGGGAGGTGCAGTCGAAATCGAGAGTGTCGAAGTCGATGAACCGCGTCGCGCGCGCGTCGCGCGTGCGGAAGTACACGCGCCCCTCCATCATGTCGTAGACGATCTGCCAGATGGTGTAGTCTTCCTGCGCGATGTCATCGAGGACGGTGAAAGCACGCTCGTGGAGGCGCGCCGGGGGTGGCGCGGTCGAGGCGGCGCCGGCGCACGCGCGCGCCGCGCGCGCGAAGCGATGGAGCGAGGATCCCGTGGACGGCGTCCCGTCGGCGGGGAGCCCCTCGAGAAAGGCGAGCGAGGCGTCATAGGTGTCGTTGGTGAGGGCGGGCACGGGCAGATCGGCGCCCGTGTGCACCACCATTTCACCTTGGAGAATCTCGATCGTCGCCACCGCGCCCGAGCGGTCGGCGACGAGGTAGTGCACGCGGGCCGTGCCGCCGGACTCGATGCGCACGCTCGCGTCGGACGCGATCACCTCTTCGACGCTGTCCGCGACGTCGAGCTGGTACTGGATCCACTGCAGGTTGGACACGGCGCGGCGCGCGTCGGGCACCGCGTAGACGGTCTCGTCGAGCCACATCAGCTCGATGACCAGGCCCGCCTCGTTCATTCCCCCGCACGGAAGCTCGCGGCCGTACTGGTTGAACGTCACGCTGCCGTAGCGCGATACCCACTCGGCCGCCGCTTCCGTTCCCGCCGGTCCCGCGATGAGAGCGCGCTTGGCCATCCCGCGTTTGTTCACGATCACCAGGCCGTCGGCCACGTCCCAGTCGTAGTTCTTGCCGAAAACGCGGCGCGTGCCGTCCTCGATCACGAAGGTCGAGCAGGCCCGCGCCACACCCCATCCCACCAGCATCGTCGCGACGGCGACGGTCAGCAGGCGAGGTCGCATCACCGCTCGCCCTTCGCTATGGCGTCGATCGGGCCGCGCGCCGTGCGCACGACCGTTCCCTCTTCGCCCACCTCGGTCCACGCAGCGACGAGCTCGCCGCCGCGGCGCACGATCCGCGGGTGACCACTCGCGCGGGCCGCGCTGGTCTGCGCCGCCGTCATGGACGCGCCCGCACGGCCGTCTGCCCCCACGCGCCGCAGGCGCACTTCCGCACCGCCTTCCACCTGCTCGAGCCAGCACACCACGGCACCTCCGTCGTCGAGCGCCACCACGTCGACGCGCCCGATGGGCGCGCCGTCGTCCGCGCGCGTGCGCCTGCGCTCCTCGGTTCCATCCGCACCGCGCAGGGATACCCACACCTCGGGCCGGTTGTGCGCCATCGTGAACCAGGCCAGCGCGACCGCGTCCCCCGCCACATCCAACGCGGGGCCGTTGACGGGGCAGCCTTCGATCACCCACGCGTCGTCGAAGAGCACCTGCACGGCGCCGCCGCGCGCACGTCCGCCTCCGTCGGCACCGTAGCGCACGAGCGCGATCGCCCGCGTCTCGTTCGCCGAACGGTCGCGATAGGCCACCAGCGCGCCGCCCGGCGCCGGCGCGATGGCCGTCGGACAGCAGTCGCACGTGCGCCCGTCCAGCTCGGTCGCGTCGAGCACGCGACCGTCGCGCAGGAGCCGCGCCGCGCGTAGCGTCATCTCTCCCCCGTGTTCGTCTCCGTGGCCGCCGCTCGCCGCCTTCACCGACGCGTTCTTGCGCCCGTCGAGCCAGGTGACCACCGTCTCGCTGTCGCGCGGGAGCATGGAGACGAACCCGTGCTCGGTCTCGGTGCCGTCGTCGTTGAGTACGGCCGGCGCGCCCCATGTGCGCCCGCCGTCGCGGGACTGCGCCACGTGGACATCGTACGCGTACGTGTCCTCACCGTTCTTGACCAGCCAGTGCGCGGCCATCCACCCGTCGTCGTCGGCCACCACCGACGGCACGTCGGCCCAGTTGACGAACCAGTTCACCCCCTCGGCCACGGTGCGCGGCTCGCTCCAGCGCTCACCGTCGAGCGAGGAGAAGCGAAGCGCGTGGCGCTCCTCGCCGGCGGGCTCGACCCAGCTCAGGAGCACGCGTCCGCCGGGCGTGGCGAAGAGCCACGGCTGGGCGCTCTCCGGTCCCGCCGGTGACGGCACGGGGTCGAGCCCCGCGGCCACACTCGTGCCCACGAGCGCGAGAGATATCGCGATCGCCGATAGTGCTTTCATGGATC
>JAOTVO010000107.1 GCA_029863355.1 Candidatus Krumholzibacteriia bacterium | reverse complement strand
CTCCGTCCTCCCGTCACGACTTGCGCGTAGATGGCCTCTACGGCGGCCACGTGACGCGCCCGAGCGTAGTGCGCCAGCGCGGTCGCGCGGCCGCCGGCGGCCCGCTCGCGCGCCGAGGCGCCGTCCGCCCACACCTCGGCGATGCGCTCGGCCAGAGCCGCCGCGTCACCATGCGCGAACACGTGCCCCCCCACGACGCCGGCCATCTCGGGAAGCCCCCCCATGTCGGACACGATGAGGGGCACGCCCGCCGCGGCCGACTCCAGGCCCGTGTAGGGCGCGTTCTCCGGGCTGAGCGAGGGGATCACGCTGGCCGCCGCCCGCGCCACGATGCGTTCCAGGAGAGCGCGCGCGGCGAACCCGGTGAAGTGCACCCGCTCCGGCGCGCGAACGCGCGCGAGCGCGCTCAGGCGCCCCGCCTCGGGGCCGTCGCCGCAGACGACCAGGGGTACCTCGGGAAGGCGCGCGACGGCCTCGAGGAGCGTCTCCAGCCCCTTCTCCGCGCTCAGGCGCCCGAAGTAGACCACGAAGCGCCCCGGGAGCGACGCGAGCACGCGCGCGTCTGCCGGCGAGAGCGGCTCTTCCCCGCGGGTGCCCGGCGGATCCACGAAGCCGGGAACGTGCCGCACCCGCCCGGCGTCGGTACCGGCCGCGACAATGGTATCGCGCAGATACCGGCTGGGGGCGATGAAGCAATCGACCGCGTCGTAGACGCGCGTCCATCGCTGCCAGTACGCCTCCATGGCCAGGAGAGCGCCGCGCACGCGCGAGTCGCCGCTGCAGCGCACGCGCACGGCATTCTGGAAGGAGCCGCCCTGGCAACGGTAGCAGAACGCGCCCTTCGCGAAGAGCGAGTAGTTCGGGCACACCAGCTTGTAGTCGTGGAGCGTCATCACCACCGGTATCCCGCGCCGTTTCAGGGCGACGATGATCGACGGCGTGAGCTGGTGGTAGATGTTGTGCAGGTGGGCGACGTCGGGGCGCGCCTCTGCGACGAGCGCGTCGATGCGGCGCGCCGCCTCCCCCGAGCGGATGAAGGACCCCGCGTGCCGCAGACTCGCCGCCAGACCGGCGCCGTCGTACTCCCGCCGCGAGACGAAATGGTGAGACCAGGGCGAGGGGCGGTTGGCCGGGTGCGCCATGGCGAAGTGCGCCACGCGGTGCCCTCGCTCCTCCAGGGCCTCGGAGAGCAGGAACAGGTACCGCTCGGTCCCGCCCTTCTCGTAGAAGAACTTGTTGGCCTGGAGGACTACCACGGATCGGCGACCCGCGCGCTCAGTTGGACGCGTGGGCCTTGAACTTCTCCCTGGCGATCCACGAGAACGCGCGGTGCAGGTTCTTCTTGAGCCCCGAGCGCGCGGTGCAGATCATCCAGCATTCCTCGCAGCCGGCGACCTGTTGGCGGACCGCCTCCGCCTGCTCCGACTCCCAGACCTCCTCGAAGGTGTGCCCGCGGAGGTCGCCCAGCGGCGAAGGAATCGTAAGGCAAGGGTAGACGATTCCCTCCGGCGCGAGATAGAAGAACTCGTGCGCGGCGCGGCACGCGATCACCCGCCGCTTCTCGCGGTTGAACACGAGGGTGCCGTTGTCGAAGTAGGCCCGCAGCCAGCGCTTGGGGTGGTAGCTCAAGAGCTCCTTGCGCATCACGTAGCCCAGCGCGTCGTGCAGGCCGTCCGCAACGACCCCCTCGTTGGTCTGCGTGGAGAAATAGATCTCGGAGTTCTGCGCCACCGTCGTGGTGAACTGTACGCCCAGCTCCCCGGCCAGGTCGTACACGCGGGGCATCTCGCCCACGTTCTCGTTCATCGCCGTGAACCCGATGCGCACGTTCTCGAACCCGCGCTCCCTGAGCCCGCGCAGCGTGGCCAGGGAGCGCTCGAAGGCGCCCTCGATGCCACGGATGCGGTCGTGCGTCTCGCCCATGCCGTCCAGCGAGATACCGATGCCCACCTCGGGGATGTCCTTGCGCAGCGTCTCCATGGCGGAGAGGATCTGCTCGGTCCGGAACCCGTTCGTGGAGATGACGATGCGCGCGCGCGGGCAGCGCTGGTGGATCACCCGCACGATGTCCACGATGTCCTTGCGCATGAACGCCTCTCCGCCCGAAATATTGATGTCGCGCAGGGTCGACGGGACCTTGGCGAAGTCGTCCACGGAGAGGAACTCCTGCGGCTTGAGCTGCCAGATGTTGCACATCTCGCAGCGCGCGTCGCAGCGGTACGTGACCGCGATGATCGCGTCCGTCGGATACTCGATGTTGCCTTTGCCGTTGATCGCCATGGCTCAGTGCCTCGTGCTCTCTCCCGCCAGCTCGTCGAACATGGCCGCGTAACCGTCCGCCATCCGCTGCGCGCTGTAGCGCTCCGCCACCGTCCGCCGCGCCGCAGCCTTCACGCGCCGCGCCAGCGCGTCGTCCCCCAACAAGCGCGCGATCGCCCCCGCCAGGGCCGGCGCGTCGCCGGGCGGCACCAAAAGCCCGTTCTCCCCGCTCTCGATGACCTCGGGGATCGAACCCACGCGGCTGGCTACCACCGGTACCCCGGCCGCCATCGCCTCCAGCACGGCCAGGGGCAGCGTCTCCACCACGGGGTGCGACGGCAGCACCAGCACGCTGGACGCCCGGAGCAGCGCGGGCACGTCGCGCCGCGCACCCAGGAAGTGCACGCGCTCCCGCACGCCCAGGCGCACGGACAACGCCTCGAGCGCCTCGCGGCGCGCCCCGTCTCCGGCCAGCAGGAAATGCACCCGCCGCTCGCCCACCTCCAGCCGGGCCGCCGCCTCGAGCAGGACCTCGTGGGCCTTTTCCGGACGCAGCGCCGCTACCATGCTCACCACCGCCTCGTCCTCGCCGATTCCCAGCTCTGCGCGCACCCGCGATCCACCGCCGTCGGCGAACGCGGTCACGTCGATGCCGTTCTCGATCACGCGCAGCTTACCCGCCGACACGCCCTCGCGTTCCTGCAAGTAGCGCGCGTGCGTCCGGCTCAGCGCCACCACGCAGTCGGTGAACTCCATCAGCCAGCGATCGGCCCGGCGCAGGCTCCCGCGCCTGCCGAAGAGACCGGTGGAATGCGAGCCCACGACCAGCGCGTGCACCCGAGCCGCCACACCCGCCACCCGCCCCACCAGCATCGCGTTGTGGTGGTCCATGCAGAAGGCGACGTCCGGCCGCTCGCGCCGGAAGTATCGCCACAGTCGCGCCACCGCCAGGGGGTCGCCCCGCCTGGTCTCGATGCGCTCGACTCCGCCCACCCCGCGCGCGAACAGCTCGCGTCCCAGCGGGCCCGCTTCGCGCATGAAATACAGCTGGGGCTCGAAACGATCCGCCCGCAGCCGGACGACGACCTCTGAAATGACGCGCTCGGCCCCGCCGATCCCGAAGGTCGAGGCCACGAACGCGATGCGGATTCGCTTCACGAAGTCACTACGGCCGCTCGCCCGCCGGAGCCCCGCCGTCGTGCGCGGCCGAGCCCACCGGTTCGATGTCGATGGTGCAGCCGCCTTCGCGCATCGAGACCGTGGCCGCCTCGAGCACGCGTACCACGTCGAGACCTTCGTTTCCCGAGCTGCGCGGCCGCGCGCCGTCGCGCACGCACTCCGCGAAATGGCCGCAGGCCACCTTGAGCGGCTCGGCGTCGTCCAGTTTCGGGATGAAGATGTCTCCGAAGCGGTACGAGAGCTGGAACTCACCGAAGGTGTCGTAGTGCGGCAGGACGGTCACGCCCTTGTCGTAGATGCGGATCTTCTCCAGGGGGCTCACGTCGTCGTAGACCAGCATCTTCTTGCTGCCCACGACAGTAGTACTGCGGATCTTGTTGGGGTTGAGCCAGCTCACGTGGACATGCGCCATCACGTTGTTCGGGTAGCGCATGGTCAGAAAGGCGACGTCCTCTACCTTCTTGCGGATGTAGGAGCTGGCTTGCGTCGCCACCGACTCGGGCATCGCTTCCAGGATGTAGTTGAGAATGGAGACGTCGTGCGGGGCCAGGTCCCACACGACGTTGATCGACTCCTGGAAGAGACCGAGATTCACTCGGGTCGTGGAGACGTATAGGATCTCGCCCAGCTCGCCCGACCGGATGAGCTCTTTCACCTTGTTGACGGCAGCCGTGTACACGAACGTGTGGCCGACCATCAGCGTCAGGCCCCGCTCGCCGGCCAGCCCCACCATCTTCGCCCCCTCTCCGGACGAGAGCGCCAGCGGCTTCTCCACGAACACGTGCTTGCCCGCCGCCAGCGCCTCCAACGCGAGGCTGCAGTGCGCCTGCGGCGGCGTGGCCACGGCCACGGCGTTCACGTCCGCGCGCGCGAGGACCTCCTTGTAGTCCAGGGTGGTCTGTACGTGCGGGTAGAGCAGCCTCATGTGCTCGAGACGCTTCGCGTCGAGGTCCGCGCAGATGACGACCTCGGAGTCTGGAAGATGCGAGAAATTCCGGATCAGGTTGGGGCCCCAGTAGCCGCAACCGATCACACCGATGCGGAGCAAAGTAGCAGGTACCTCCGGAATGGCGCGTGCAGACGCGCGACTAGAAGCCCCCGTAACCGAACAGCATCACGGGTACGGTGCGCAGGATGATCTTGAGGTCGAGGGCCAGGGACCAATTCTCGATGTAGAACAAGTCCAGCATCACCATCTCGTCGAACGGGACCGTGCTGCGACCACTCACCTGCCACAGACCGGTCAGACCCGGCTTCGCGGCAAGGCGCCCCTTGTGCCACTCCTTGTAGTGGGCAAGCTCGTAGGCCAGCGGCGGTCGTGGGCCGACCAGCGACATTTCGCCGCGCAGAACGTTGATGAACTGTGGCAGCTCGTCCAGGCTCGTGCGGCGCAGGAAGCGGCCGATGGGCGTCACCCGGGGGTCGTGCTGTAATTTGTATACCGGTCGGCCGGATTTCTCGCAGCGTCCGATCATATTCCCGTTGATGAAGCTCTCGGCGACGTCGCGGTGGTTGGAATCCGACGTGCCCGCCACCATCGTCCGAAACTTGTAGAACTTGAACGTCCTGCCGTCCGCCCCGACGCGATCCTGCACGAACAGGACCGGCCCCTCCGAGGTGAGCTTGATCATGGCCGCTATCATCAAGTAGAAGGGCATGCCGAAAACGATCACGGACGTCGCCGAGATCAAGTCCACCAGCCGTTTGGCGGCAGAGGCCAGCGCGGAGATCGGCGCGGCGGCTGCGGGGGCGGCACCTGTGACCGTCTGCGTTGCGTACAGAGCGATCACCTTTTGATCTGCGTATCGTACGGCGAAGTGCTTCTTCACGGCTGCAATACCTCGCGGTTGTGGGGCTGCGTTACACTGATACTTCCACTCTAGACAATACGTCGACGACATAGTCGACCTGGGCATCTTCCAGTTCCGGATAGACCGGCAGCGACACCAACTCGCGGGCCAGGCGCTCGCTCACCGGAAGCGTCTCCCCCTCGGAGAGCAGTGAACGGTAGCCCGGCTGCCGGTGCACGGGCTCGGTGATGTGTCGGCCCCAACCAATTCCCGCCGCGGTCAAAGCTTCCTGGACGGCGGCCCGGCGGGCATGGCCGACCGTCACGATGTGATGAACCGGTTGTGAGCCGGGTGTCCTGGCCTGGAACGCGTAGTCGCTCTCGGCGAGGCCCGCCTCGTAGCGCGCGGCGATTGCGCGCCGGCGCTGGTTCCACCCATCGAGGTGCGCGAGCTTCGCGTCGAGCACCACCGCCTGCAGGGTGTCCAAGCGAGCGTTGAAGCCAAGCTCGGAGAACACGTTTGGCTCAACCTGCGCGTGGTGGCGCAGGGCCGCCACCTTGCGCGCGATATCCCCGTCGTTCGTCGTCACCGCACCCCCGTCCCCCAGTGCGCCCAGGTTCTTGGTCGGATAGAAGGAAAACGCCGCCGCGTCTCCTAGCCCGCCGGTCTTGCGCCCGCCGAGCGTGGCGCCGTGCGCCTGGCAGGCGTCCTCGATCACCACCGCGCCGCAACGGTGCGCCACCTCACCGATCGCGTCCATCGCGCACGGCTGTCCGTAGAGGTGGACGGGGATGACCGCGCGCGTGCGAGGCGATACGGCGCGCTCCAGAGCCGCGGGGTCCATGCAATACGTCCCGGGATCGACATCCACGAGGACGGGCCGCGCGCCGGTGTAGAGAATCGCCTCTACGGTTGCCACGAACGAGTTTGCGACCGTCACCACCTCGTCGCCCGGTCCCACGCCGTGCGCGACCAGCAAGAGGTGCAGCGCCGCCGTGCCCGAGCTCACGCCGACGGCGTGCTCGCAGCCGCAATAGCGCGCGAAAGCCCCTTCGAAATCCGCGAGGGATTCGCCTAGGATGAATTGACCCGAGTCGAGCACGCGACCGATGCGTTCATCGATCTCAGAGCGCAGACCTTCGTGCTGCAGCCTCAGGTCCAGAAACGGCACCCGTGGTTTCTGCCCCATGTCGCCAACGCTTGAGTTGTGGACCCACCTTCCCCTGGCCGAGTCGGTTGATTCTAGCACACTTACGTTGTCTTTTTCCAGCCCTTTCTTGACCCCGGCGGGCCCAACTTGCGGTGCCCGGGCGGCCGCGCAACTCACACGGAGGCAAGCCGTTCCATGAGCGCCCGGAGGCGTTCGGCCTGGTCCTCGGCGCCGTAGCGCGCGGACACCCGCTCCCGGGCCGCCAGCGCCATACGCTGCGCCGCCTCGGCATCGCCCAGCAGGAGCCGCACCCGATCGGCCAGCTCGGCCCCCGTTCCCCCCTGTTCGAAGTGGCGGCCCGGCTCGAAATCCATGCCCGCGATGGCCACGGGGGTACACACGACCGGCAGGCCCCAGTGCATCGCTTCCAGTATGCGGATGCGTAGCCCGCCGCCGTAACGAAGCGGCACCACCAGACAGGATGCGCGCAAGAGGAACGGGCGCACGTCGCGCACGCGTCCAACAACCTCCACGCCCGGGAGCGCGGCAAAATGGCGCACCTCGCGCGGCAGCGCGCCCCCTAGCACAGTGAAGCGAACCCCCGTCTCGTCGGCCAGGTGCGGGTAGACCTCGCGCACGAAGTAGACCAGCGCATCCCGGTTGAACCCCGCGGAGAGCGCGCCCATGAAGAGCACCTCGCGGTTGCCGTGACCGCCGGCTGGCGGCGGCGCGTCGCCGCCGGGAGGCGCCTCGAGACCCACCGGCAGCACCTCGACGGCCGTTGCGCCCATCGTGAGCTTGCGCACCGCCGCCGCGTCCCGCTCCGTCAGCGCCAGCACGCACCGCGCCTCTCGATAGGCGCGCGCCTCCTCGCGCTGCTCCGCCAGCCACTTGCGAACCAGCCGTATCTTGCGCGGGAGCCGCCGCTCGAGCAACGCCTGCTGACGGTTGACCAGCATGTCGATGTCGTGCGTGAGCAGCACCGTCCGCTCCCGCGGGAACACACGAAGGAGCGGGTAGAGCTGCCAGTACTCGACGACCACGAGGTCGAACGATTCGGCGGCGAGGGCGCGCGCGGCCGCGACGAACGCGTCCGGGCAATCGTAGAGACTCTTCATTGACCGGCGCGAGACCCACGAGCGCACCGTGTACATCCCCTTGTAGGCCGCGCGGTGCAGGAACGAACGGCGGTTGGCGGGAAACACCGTCACCACCCGGGCGCACGCGCGTTCCAGTTCGCGCGCGCTCCCCGCCTCGTCGCGATCGAGGATGCGCGCGAGCACCGTGACCTCGTGGCGCACCGAGAGCGCGCGGATCATGTCGTAGGAGACGACCTTGGTGCCCTGGTCCGGTGGATAGGGCAGAACGGGCTTGACGACGAGGATGCGCAGTCGATCAGCGCCCATCGCGTTCTCCTTCGCCGGCTCGCGCCAACCTCCGGTAGAGGGCGGCCATGCGCGCCACCTGTTCGTCCAGCGTGAAGCGCTCGAGAAAGCGTCGCCGGCCGGCTTCTCCCATGCGGCGGCGCAGCGCCTCGTCCGCGACGACTCGCGCCAGCGCTTCCGCCAGCGCGGGCACATCCAGCGGGTCGACCAGAAATCCGGTCTCGCCCTCGGCCACCAGCTCCGGCAGCCCCGCAACCCTCCCCGCGACGACCGGCAGCGCGCTCGCCATCGCTTCCAGAACGACGTAGGGCATGCCCTCGATGGTCGACGGCAGGGCCAGTACGTCGACGGCCGGCAGCAGCGTCTCGACCTCGGGCGCCTCCAGCCGGCCGAGGAAGCTCGCGCGACGATCCGCGCCCACCGCCGAGACGAGCGCGCGGCAGCGCGCCTCCTCCGGCCCCGCCCCCGCCACCACCAGGTGCCAGGGCAGATCGGGCCGTGAGGCCAGCGCGCCGATCAGTCGGTCCAGCCCCTTGTGCCCGAGCAGGTTGCTCACGAAGGCGACGGCGACCGCGTCGCCGGGGATACCGTGTCGCCTCCGTGTCGCCTCGCGATCGGTGCGCGCCGATGCGTAGCGCTC
>JAOTVO010000106.1 GCA_029863355.1 Candidatus Krumholzibacteriia bacterium | reverse complement strand
TGGGCAACTGCTCGCTGTCCCCGTAGACCGAAGAGGACGAGGCATACACGAAACGCGCGACCCCGTGGCGAACCGCCGCCTGCAGCAGGTTGAGCGTGCCCTGCACGTTCACCTCGTTGTTCGAGGTCGGGTCCGCGATCGACCGCGGCACCGATGCCAGTGCGGCCTGGTGCAGCACGTAGTCCGCGCCGGCCACGCTGCGATCCACGGCGGCCTCGTCGCGGATGTCTCCGCGCAGCAGCTCGATCCGGTCGCCGAAGTCCCGCACGTTCTCCTCCCGCCCGGTCGCGAAATTGTCCAGCACGCGCACCCGCTCGCCGCGCGCGAGCAGGGCGTCGACGAGGTTCGAGCCGATGAAGCCCGCGCCGCCGGTCACCAGGTACGTGGCCATTCCTTCGCTCTCTCCTCCGCTCTAGAGCTTGACGATCTTCGGTGAGCGCACGCCACTGTAGACGTTGCGCGTATCCACCACCGCGGGGGCGTTCTCGAGCAGCACTTGGTAATCGACCCCCGAGTGCCCCGTCACTACCACGGCGCAGTCGCAGGCGCGCGCCGTCTCCGGTTTGAGGTCCACGTACCGCGTGCCCTCGAGCTCCGCGTGCTCGGGGTCCACCAGCCGGTCGTGGAACACCACCTCGGCGCCGTGCTTGCGCAGGAGGCGGATGATGTCCAGCGCCGGAGACTCACGGATGTCGTCGATGTCGGCCTTGTAGGACACGCCGACGACGAGCACGCGGGAGCCGTTGACGCTCTTGCGCAGACTGTTCAGGGTGTCGGCAACCTTGGTCACGACGTACTCGGGCATCGAGCCGTTGATCTGGCCGGCCAGCTCGATGAAGCGGGCCTCGAACCCGGCCAGCTTGGCCTTCCAGGACAGGTAGAACGGATCGATGGGGATGCAGTGCCCGCCCAGACCCGGTCCGGGGTAGAACGCCATGAACCCGAAAGGCTTCGTCGCCGCCGCCGCGATCACTTCCCACACGTCGATCTCCATCTTGCCGCACATGAGCGCGATCTCGTTGACCAGGCCAATGTTGACGCTGCGGAAGGTGTTCTCGAGGAGTTTCACCGTCTCCGCCACCCGGGCCGAGCTGACCGACACCACCTCGGCCAGCGTGCTGGCGTAGAGGGCGGCGGCGACTTCCGTGCACGCCGGCGTAATCCCGCCCACCACCTTCGGTATGTTCTTGGTGTTGAATTTGGCGTTGCCCGGGTCCACGCGCTCCGGCGAGAAGGCCAGGAAGAAGTTCTCGCCCGTGCGATAGCCACCCGCCTCGAGCATGGGCTGGATGACTTCCTCGGTGGTCCCCGGGTAGGTGGTCGACTCGAGAATGACGAGCTGCGGATCGTGCAGGTACTTGGCGATCTCCTCGACGCACGCCACGATGTAGGAAATGTCCGGGTCGCGCGTCTTGCGCAACGGGGTGGGCACGCAGATGTTGACCGTGTCCGCCTGCGCGAGCACCGAGAAATCCGTCGTCGCGCGCAGCCGGCCGCTGGCCACCGCCTCGCCCAGCACCGCGGCGGGTACGTCGCCGACGTAGCTTTCGCCCGCGTTCACCCGCCGCACCTTGTCCGCGTCGATGTCTATGCCCACGGTGCGGAACCCGGCCCGGGCGAATTCGACCAGGAGGGGCAGGCCGACATAGCCCAGGCCGATCACGGCCAGAGAAGCATCCCTACGGCGGATTTTCTCGATCAGCGACATACAACTCCTTCTTCGAAACGGCTATAGCCTATACGGTGGGCGGCGGGCCGGCAAGAACCGATTTGCCCCGGGCCCGGCGTGCGTCAAGCGATTTCCCCGATCAGGTCCTCGGTCGTGAGGACCGAGTTCTTGCCCGACCGCTTCGCCTGGAAGAGCGCCTTATCGGCGGCGGAGATGAGTTCGCGCACGGTCTGACCGTCGCGCGGGAAAGTGGAGATGCCTGCACTGCAGGTGAGCAGCCCGGTGCTCTCGCTGTCGAAGCGGTGGCGGCCCACGGCCTCGACGACGCGCCGGGTGACCCTTTCTGCGCCGGTGAGTCCGGTCTGCGGCAGAAGGATGCCGAATTCGTCGCCCCCATACTTGCTCACCAGGTCGATCTCCCGGCAGCTGGCCTTGATGATCGTGGCGATCTCCTTCAGGGCCTGGCTGCCGCCGAGGTGACCGTGGCGGTCGTTGTACGTTTTGAGGTTGTCGACGTCGAGCATGACGAACGAGAAGGACTGCTTGAAGCGGCGGGCGCGCTTGATCTCAGTCTCGAGCGAGGAGATCAGAAAGCGGTAGTTGAACACGGAGGTCAGGCCGTCCGTCACCGCCTCGCGCTCGAGCTTCTGGTAGAGCAACGCGTTTTCCACGGCGATGGCCGCGTGGTTGGCCAGGACGGTGACGAGCTGGATATCCTCCTGGGTGTAGAGCTGGCCGTCGTCGTGGTGCAGCGCCACCAGGAGCCCGAACATCGATTTCTTGGCCACCAGGGGCGCCGAGATGATCACGCCGCTGGAGTCCGCTTCCTGGAGGTAGCGGTTGGTCAGGATCGGCAGGTCGAAGGCCAGCTCCCCGCCGCGCTGGAACCGCTCCTTGGCGCCGCCTTCGCGCAGCATCCAGTCGCGGACCACCGACGAGTCGCGCAGGACCTCGACGCGGAGCTGTTCCCCGCCGCTCTGCCGGGACTTCGAGTACTTGACCACGGAGTCGCGCTCCAGTTCCAGCAGGTAGACGCGCTCGGCGTCGAGGACGATGAGCGAGCAATCGAGCAGACGCTCGAAAATCAGCTTCTTGTCGTTGCCGGCGACGATGAGGCTGGTGATCTCGGACAGGGTCGAGAACAGGAGTTCGCGGTGCTTTACAAATTTCTTCATGACAGCGATTTAAAGAGCTGACCTCGCGTTGCGGGCGAGGCACACCCCCGGCCCGCACAGGGTCCGTTTGGGCCGAGCAAGTCCCATGCCACGGAACGCCATAACCTCAATCAAGCGAACCCATTAGGGAGACCGGTCCGGGGGCGGGGTCAGTGGTCCGCGGGGGGCTCGCGGCGGCGCCGCCATATCTCGCGCCCCTCCTGGAAGTTGCGCACACAGGCCCGCAACGACAGGAGGCCGCCCGCCGCCAGCGCGACGGGCAGGGCCAGCTTGATCGGCAGCGGCAGGTCGGCGGCGTGGACGTCCACGGCTCGAAACGCCTGCACGGCCGCCACGGCGAGCACGATGGCCAGCATGCCCTTGACGGCCGCCATGGTGTACACGGTGGCCGCGTATTCCTGCCGCTTATGGGAGGAGGCCCTGAAGCGCGACGAGAACTTGCTGGAGTGGCGGGGTCGGCGGGTCTTGATCAGCATCGGCGGCTCCTAGGCCCGATCCTGGGGGATCTCTTCGAACTCGCCGTCGGCGATCTCGTAGGGGGTCAGCCCATCGTAGCGGGGGTTTTTGCCCCGATTCACGTCTCCTTCTTGCGAAATGCCGCCCCGCCCGGGCGCGCGGACGCGGCGCAGGAGGCGTCCGATGCTGTGGACGATAAGGGCGAGCAAGAACAGCCTGAAGACGGCCTGGAGCACGACGGTACTCCCTACGTGGAAAAATGGTACGCCCGGCAGGATTCGAACCTGCGACTCCTGGCTCCGGAGGCCAGTGCTCTATCCAGCTGAGCTACGGGCGCATGCGCGTACGTTTTGCGGCGGTGGGTGTCCCCCGGAGCAGCTCGTCGGCGAGGGCTGCCCGGTGGGCGCTACCCTCTTCGCCCCCGAGCATGCGGGCAATCTCGCGGCGGCGCGCTTCTCCCGCGACCGCGGTCACTTCGACGGCGACGCGACCCGCGCGACCTCGCTTGGAGACGACGAGATGCAGCCGGCCCCGCGCGGCGATCTGGGGCATGTGAGTAATGCAAACTACTTGATAACGCGCGCTCAGATCAAGGAGTTTCTCCCCGATCACGGCGCCGAGGTCCGCGCCCACGCCGGCGTCGATCTCGTCGAAGACGAGAGTGGTGCCTTGCGCGCCTTCGCCCGTGAGGCGCTTCAGAGCGAGCGCGATGCGCGACGCCTCTCCGGTAGAGGCAATTCGCTCCACGCCGCCTTCGAGCTCGCCGGGATTGCTGCGCACGCGGAAGCGAACGACGTCGGCGCCGTCCTCCAAGACGGCCACGGCGTGCCCATCCACGCGCACGTCGCTCGCCGGATCCTCGACGCGCTCGATCAAGGTGCGGAAGCGCGCGCCGCGCATCTCCAGCGCCTCGAGTTCCGCGCTCATGCGCGCGTCCAGATCGACGCCGGCCCGGCGCCGCGTCTCGCCGAGCGCGTGCGCCGCGCGTGCGAGCCCCGCAGCCGCCGCCTCGCAAGCGCTCTCCAGCTCCGAGCGCCGCTCGTCCGAGAGCGCAATCCCATCCAGCGCTTCCCGCCACCGCAACGCCTCGTCCACGATGACGTCGGCGCTCATCCCGTAGCGTTTCTCCAGGCCGAGGACGAGGGCGAGGCGGTCTTCGAGGCGGCGCAGCTCGGCGGGGTCGTACTCGACCGACACCAGGTACGCGCGCAGGCCGGCGGCGCACTCGTCGAGGGTCAGGCGCGCCGCCTCCACCTGGGAGGCGAACCCGGCCAGGCGCTCGTCGACCTCCGCGATCGTCTCCAGGCGCCGGCGCACGCGCGCGGCCAGGGCGGCGGCGGAATCGTCCGCGTCGTAGAGCGCCTCGCACGCGAAGGCCAAGGCTTCGGCGATCCGCTCCGCGTGCGCCATCACGCGCATCTTGCGCTCGATCTCTTCGCGCTCTCCGCGCTGGAGCCGCGCGCGCTCCACCTCACCGAGGCGATGCTCGAGGAGCTCGCGCTTCTCGCGGGCCGCGGCCAGCTGCGCCGTGAAGACGGAGAGGGCGCCGTGGGCGCACCGGTACGCGGCGAGCGCCTCGTGGTAGCGCGCGAGCAGCGGAGCGCTGTGGGCGAAGGCGTCTAGGAAAGCGGCGTGGCTGGTCGGGTCGCGCAGGCGCGACTGCTCGTTCTGGCCGTGCGGAGCCACCAGGCGTGCGCACGTCTCGCGAAGCTCGCGCGCGGTGACCGGACGGCCGTCGATGAAACACCGCCCGCGGCCACTTCGCCGCACCACGCGGCGTACCGTCAGCGCGGCGGCGTGCGCGGCGTCGGCCGCGAAGGTCGCCTCCACGTCGGCCATCTCCTCGCCGCGGCGGATGTCCTCGAGCTCGGCCTTCTCGCCCAATAGCCAGTTCACCGCACCCACGATGAGGGACTTCCCCGCCCCGGTGGCGCCGGTGAGCACGTTTAGGCCGGGAGCAAACACCAGGGTGATGTCGTCGACGATGGCGAGGTTGCGTATGCGCAGCTGCGTGAGCATGGCGCGTCGTCGTCGTCAGAGCTTCTCGCGGAGCAGCTCGAAGAAATCGTAGTCTACGGGGACGACGAGCGGTGTGAACTTCTCGCTCTCGTGGACGAGCACGTGCTGGCCGTCCGGCAGAGACACGCCCTCCTGACCGTCGATGGTAACGCGAATGTCCGCCCGCGCAGCCAGCACGGAGATGGTGATGCGCTGCCTCGCGTCCACGACCAGCGGCCGCACGCGCATGGTGTGCGGGTTGAGCGGTGTCAGCACCATGGCCTCGATCGTCGGCTCCACCAGCGGTCCCCCCGCGGCCAGCGAATAGGCCGTCGATCCCGTCGGCGTAGCCACGATGACGCCGTCGGCCGCGTACTCGCGCACGAGACGGCCATCCACTTCGACGCGCACGCGTACCATGCGCGAGAAACCCGACCCGTGGACGACAACGTCGTTGAGCGCGGTGAAGGCCGCCTGCGGCTGCGCGCCCCCGCGAATCTCGGCGGCGATGCGCATGCGGCGCTGGATCTGATAGCGGCCCTCGCGCAGCCAGCGCGCCACCTGCTCTATACGCCCCTCGGTGAGGAAGCCGAGACGACCCATCTTGACGCCCAGAATGGGGATCTGGGCCTCGGCGAAGCGGCGGGCGAACTTGAGCACCGTGCCGTCGCCGCCGACGCTGAGGATGAGGTCGGCGTCCGCGGGGATGCCGTAGCGCGTGCCGTTCTCGGCGCGCACGTGCGGACGCAAGTCGTCGTCGAGGAAGACGTCGAAGCCTTCGGAGACGAGCGAGAGCAGGAGCCGCTCGACGAGTCCCGCCGCCTCGTCCTTGGCGAGATTCGCCCCCAGGCCGACGCGCTGAAAGGGTCCCGCGGCCATTACTTACTCCCGATCAGCCCGTCAGCGGGCCGTAAAGGCGACGGCGCGTCTCCACCGCCGCCAGCGCAGCCTGCACCAGCCCGCCGACGGACAGACCCACGTCTTCGAGCAGCTCGGCGCGCGTGCCGTGTTCGACGAAGCGGTCGGGCAGTCCGAGGTTGCAGAGGCGCGCGGTCTCGTAGCCCTGCGCGACGAGGTACTCGTTCACCTCGGACCCGAAACCGCCCTTGACCGCGTTGTCCTCCACCGTGACCACCCCGGGCTCGCCGGCCAGGGTCCGGTCGAGGAGCGCCCTGTCCAGCGGCTTGACGAAGCGCGCGTTGACGACGCCGGCCTGCACCCCGCGCTCGGCGAGCACGTCCGCGGCGCGCAGGGCGGTCTGCACCATGGTGCCGATGGCGACGAAGGCGACGTCGGCCCCCTCGCGCAGCAACTCCCCCTGGCCAATGGGCAGCTCGCGCAGCTCGGCGTCGAGCGCCACGCCGAGACCCGCGCCGCGCGGAAAGCGGAGCGCGATGGGTCCGTTCGCGTAACGCACCAGGGTGTGGATCATGTGCCGAAGCTCGTTCTCGTCCTTGGGAGACATGACGACGAAGTTCGGAACGATGCGGAGGTAGCTCAGGTCGAACGCGCCGTGGTGCGTAGGGCCGTCCTCGCCGACCAGGCCGCCGCGGTCGAGGACGAAGCGCACGGGGAGGTTCTGGATGCCCACGTCGTGGATCACCTGGTCATACGCGCGCTGCAGAAAAGTGGAGTAGATCGTGACGATGGGCTTGAAGCCCTGCGTGGCCAGCCCGGCCGCGAAGGTCACCGCGTGCTGCTCGGCGATGCCCACGTCGAACATGCGCTCCGGCAGTTCCTGGCCGAACGCGGTCAGGCCGGTGTTGTCCGGCATCGCCGCCGTGATGGCCACGACCTTCGGATCCCGGCGCGCGATGTCTAGGATGGTGCGGCCGTAGACGTCGGTGAAGGCCGGCGTCCCCTTCTTGGAGGGGATGTCGCCGGGGATCTTGTCGAAGCGGGTCACGCCGTGCGCGCACAGGGGGTCCTTCTCCGTGAACTCGTAGCCCTTTCCCTTCTGCGTGATGGTGTGCACGAGGATGGGCCCCTTGAGGTCGCGGACATCGCGCAGCGTCTGCACGAGGAAGCCCACGTCGTGCCCGTCGATGGGTCCGAAGTAGCGAAAGCCCAGCTCCTCGAAGATCACGCCGGGCACGACCAGCGTCTTGATGCTCTCCTTGATTTTGCGCGCCAGCTTGCGCGCCTTGCCGCCCAGCTTGGGGATCAGACCCATGAGCTCCCAGACGTCCGCCTCGAGGCGGTTGTACACCTTGCCCGTGGTGATGCGGGTGAGGTACGTGCTCAGCGCGCCCACGTTCTTGGAGATCGACATCCTGTTGTCGTTCAGGATCACGATGAGGTCCTTGTGCAGGATGCCCGCGTTGTTGATCGCCTCGAAGGCCATCCCGCCCGTCAGCGCGCCGTCGCCGACCACCGCCACCACCTTGAAGTCCTCTCCCGACAGATCCCGCGCGGTGGCCATCCCCAGCGCGGCGCTGATGGCCGTGCTCGCGTGCGCGACGCCGAAGGTGTCGTACTCGCTTTCGTCGCGCTTGGGGAAACCGCTCAGCCCTCCCTTCTGACGGAGGGTTGGAAAACGCTCGCGGCGTCCGGTGAGAATCTTGTGGCCGTACGCCTGGTGTCCGACGTCCCAGACGATCTGGTCGCGGGGCGTGTCGAAGACGTAGTGCAGCGCCAGTGTCAGCTCGACGGCGCCGAGGCTGGCGCCGAGATGGCCGCCCGTCTTGCCGACCTGCTCGAGGATCTCGTCGCGCAACTCGCGCGCCACCTCGGGCAGCTCGCTCGCGTCGAGGCGCTTCAGGTCCGCCGGCGATTGGATTGTGTGCAGTTTCCGGGACATGTTCACCTCCGCCGGCGTCGTCAGCCGGCCAAGAGCGCGATGACGGCTCCCAGGGCGGCGCCGGCGAGGACGTCCACCGGCGTGTAAGAGAGCACCTTTCGACCCCGCTCGAATTCCCTTCCCGTGGCGCTCAGACGATCGAGCATGAGCACGGTGAGCTCGGCGTGACGCGAAGCCGCTCCCTTTACGTTCCAGGTGTCGACGCTGGCCATGGCGGTCACGCACAGCGCCAGCGTAAACACGATCGAATCGAATCCGTCGGCCAGCCCCACCGAGAGCGTCAGGGCCACGAAGGCCGCGCTGTGCATGTTGGGC
>JAOTVO010000105.1 GCA_029863355.1 Candidatus Krumholzibacteriia bacterium | reverse complement strand
GCGGTACTCTCTCCGGTGGCCGCCGTGTTGGGGCCGGCCGAGATCGCCTATCGCGCGCAGATGGCGGGTGTGCACGAGCGTCTGGGGGTGGCGCGGCCGGTGCTGTTCCCGCGCCTGTTCGCCACCTACGTGCCGGGCGCGCTGGCCGAGCCCGCTGCGGTGTGTGGCCTGGCGCTCGAGCGCCTGGCCGAGGCGCCGGGGACGCTCGCGGACGCGGCGGCTGCGGCGATGGCCGACCCGGAGGTCGCCCGCGCGGCGGCCGAGCTGCGCGAGGCCTTCTCGTCGCGCGCCGGCGAGCTCGTGGCCCGTGCGCGCGCGGCGGGTGATGAGCGGCAGGCATCGCGGCTGGCCAAGCGGATCGCCGACGTCGAGCGCCGTCTGGTTGCCGCGATCTCGACGGCGGCCGACATCGGCAAGTCGCGCGCGCTGGGGCGCTGGCCGCAGCTGGCGCACACGGCCGACGTCTTCGCGCGGGGCGGCGCTCCCCAGGAGCGTTACCTGTGGATGCTCGCTCCCGCGCTGCACGACGGAGAGGGGGCTCTGGACGCGGCGGCAGAGGCCGCGCGCGCGCACGCGTCGGCTGCGTTGGACGGGCGTGTGTCTCATACGGTATATTCGTCCTGATGCGAGTGATGGCGATTGGCATCCACCCGGACGACGTGGAGCTGGGCTGTGGGGGCACAGTGGCACTGTGCGCCAGGCGCGGCTACGAAGTCGTGATCGTGGACCTGACGCGCGGGGAATCCGCTTCCAACGGCACTCCGGAAGAGCGCGCGGCGGAGGCGAGTGAAGCCGCGCGGATACTCGGCGCGCGGCGGTACACGCTCGACCTGCCCGATGCGGCGGTGCGCGCGGAGGACCCCGAGCAGACGCGGGCGGTCGTGCGCGCGCTGCGCGAGCGGCGCCCGGAAGTCGTCCTGGCGCCCAATGACGACGACCCGCACCCCGACCACGCCTCCGGCGGCCGGCTCGTCCAGCGCGCGCTGTACCTGGCGGGCGTGCACGGATACGCGAGCGGGGAAGGGGCGGCCGGAGCCTGGCGCGTGCCCCGGGTGCTGGTCTACTCCGGGCGCCGCGAGGTGCGCCCGGACCTCGTGGTGGATACCAGCGATACGTTCGACCTCAAGCTCAAGGCGATCGCGGCGCATCGAACGCAGTTCGCCGCCGAGGGCGGGCGCCGTCCGACGCGCCTCAACGCGCCGGGGTTCCTCGCCGTGGTCGAAGCGCGCGATCGGATCCACGGCTTTGCCGTCGGGGCGCGCCATGGCGAAGGATTCGCCCTGCTTTCACCCATCCTCCTCGACGGGTTCGAGGTGTTCGGGGAGGGCCCGTGAGCAAGCGCGAGAGTCTGCGCGTGGGTATGGTCTGTTACCCGACGCCCGGCGGGAGTGGTGTGGTGGCGACCGAGCTGGGCAAGTCGCTGGCCGCGCGCGGACACGAGGTCCACTTCATCTGCAACGGTCACCCGGCCCGGCTGACGGAGTTCACCGACCGCGTATACCTGCACAAGGTGGAGACGGGCGACTATCCCGTGTTTCAGCAGTACACTCCCTACGCCCTCAGCCTCGCGGTCAAGATTCGCGAGGTGAGCGTCCAGTACGACCTGGATCTCGTCCACGCGCACTACGCGATTCCACACGCCACATCGGCGTACCTCGCCCGGCAGATGCTGGAGCCCGCGCGACGTCTGCGTACCATGACCACGCTGCACGGCACGGACATCACCCTCGTCGGCATGATGCCGTCCTTCTATGAGATCACGCGCTTTTCCATTCTGGCCAGCGACGCGGTGACCACCGTGTCGCAGTTCCTGCGGCGCGAGACGGTCGAGCAGTTTCGGGTGGACCGGCCCATCGAGGTGATCTACAACTTCGTCGACGGCGACGAGTTCCACCCCGCCGCGGCCGAGGGAATTCGCGAGCGGCTGGCGCCGCGAGGCGAGCGCCTGCTCTTCCACGTGTCCAACTTCCGGAAAGTGAAGAACCTGCCGGTGGTGGTGGACGTCTTCGCCGGCGTACGCGGGGACGTGCCCTGCCGGCTGGTGTTGATCGGGGACGGACCGGAGCGGGAAGCGACGGAACGGCGGGTGGCGGAGCTCGGAATCTCCGCTGACGTTGTTTTTCTCGGCGACCAGGAGTACATCGCGGGCGTGCTGCCCGCGGCCGACGTGTTCCTGCTGCCCAGCGAGCACGAGAGCTTCGGACTGGCGGCGCTGGAGGCGATGGCGTGCGCGGTGCCGGTGGTGGGGTCTCGTATCGGCGGGTTGCCCGAGGTGATCGCCGACGGCGAGACGGGTTTCGTCTGCGACCCCCATGACGTCTCCTGCATGCGCGCGATCGTGCTCGGGCTGTTGCGCGACGAAAATCGCCGCCGCGAGGTCGGTGCGGCTGCGCGCAAGCGGGCGCTGGAACGCTTCTCGCGCGACGACATCGTGGATCGGTACGAGGATGCGTACCGCCGCCTGGCGGCGGAGGAAGGGCGCCGGTGAGCGAGACGCGGCCGTTCTGGGACGCGGTGGCCAGCATCCGCGAGCGCGACGATCGCTTTCAGCCGGAGGCGTACGGACTGGTCATGGACGCGCTCGAGTACACGATCGCCCGCATCGGCGAGCGACGTCACATCAAGGCGGCCGAGCTCGTGCGCGGGATGTGCGCCCATGTCAAGGATCGGTACGGTGTGCTGGGCTTCACGCTGATCGCGCGGTGGGGGATTTGTTCGGCAGAAGACTTCGGACGCGCCGTGTTCCAGCTCGTCGAGGCGGGCATGCTGCGGCGCCAGGAGAGCGACCGGCTGGAGGACTTCGAGGGGCTCTTCGATCTGCGCGAGACGCTCGAGGAGGGGTACTTCGCGGCGCGCGGAGCGCGTCCGCGTGGCGACGGGGCCGGCGGCCAACGCTGACCACGCGGCCGCGATGGGGCAAATGGCGGAATATGTAACCGAAAGCAGCAATAGCAGTTACGTCGATGGTGCGGTTTCTTCTTGGCACGTCTCTTGCGTTTCGCGCCCTCTGTGCGCGGGAGTCGAAAAAAACCTCGCCGCATTGGCACCGGGGGCGAGGGCTGCTTATATTGCAGTATAGGAGAAGGTTAACGCGCGGCGTGCGCTCGTCGTGCGGTCGGAGGGCACAGGAGGCAGTATGAACGGGGCGAACGAGATCATCTCCCTGATCCAGACGCGGCAGAATACGAAGGCTTTTCAGGAGCTCAACTGGAAAGGGACCTTCCAGGACTACCTGCAGATCGTCGTCACCAACCCCAAGGTGGCGCGCACGGCCTACCAGCGCGTCTACGACATGATCATGTCGTACGGGGTGGAGGAGTACACGGAGCATAAGCGCAAGGTCGTGCGCTACCGCTTCTTCGAGGATCCGGAGAACGACGGGGCCGACGCCGTCTACGGGCTCGAGATCCCGCTGATGAAGCTGGTCAACGTGTTCAAGTCGGCGGCGCAGCGGCTGGGCACCGAGCGCAGGATCATTCTCTTGCACGGGCCCGTGGGGAGTTCCAAGAGCACGATCGTGCGCTTGCTCAAGAAGGGTCTGGAGGCCTACGCGAAGACGCCGGACGGGGCGCTGTACACGTTTGCGTGGCGAGACGAGGGCGAAGAGGGGGAGAGGTGGACCCCGAGCCCGATGCACGAGGAGCCGCTCAAGCTCATTCCCCTAGAATTCCGCCAGGAGGTGGAGGACCGGCTCAACGCAGCGATCGACGATCCCAACCGGCGCATTCGCATCGAGGGCGAGCTGAACCCGGCCGACCGCTTCCGCTTCAGCACCCTCATGCAGCGCTACGAGGGAGACTGGACGCGCGTCATCGACCACGTGGAGGTCCGGCGCCTCCTGCTCTCGGAGAAGGACCGGATTGGTATCGGCACCTTCCAGCCCAAAGACGAGAAGAACCAGGACTCGACGGAGCTGACCGGGGACATCAACTACCGTAAGATCGCCGAGTACGGGAGCGATTCCGACCCGCGCGCTTTCAACTTCGACGGGGAGTTCAACGTGGCCAACCGGGGCCTCATCGAATTCATCGAGGTCCTCAAGCTCGACGTCGCGTTCCTCTACGACCTCCTGGGGGCCTCGCAGGAGCACAAGATCAAGCCCAAGAAGTTCTCGCAGACGGACATCGACGAGGTCATCGTCGGCCACACCAACGAGCCCGAGTACCGAAAGTTCCAGAACAACGAGTTCATGGAGGCACTGCGCGATCGGACCGTCAGGATCGACATACCGTATATCACCTGCCTCAAGCACGAGGAGAAGATCTACGACCGCGACTTTAACGCGAGCAGGATTCCCGTCGTCCACGTGGCGCCGCACACGCTGGAGATGGCCGCCATGTGGGCGGTGTTGACCCGGCTGGAAGAGCCGAAGAAGGCCTCTCTGAACCTCCTGCAGAAGCTCAAGCTCTACAACGGCCAGTCGTTGCCCGGATTCACGGAGGAGAACGTCAAGGAGCTCAAGCGGGAAGCGGAGCGCGAGGGGTTGGACGGAATATCACCGCGCTACATCCAGGACAAGATCTCCAACGCGCTGGTGAGCGAGGACGCCGAGGGGTACATCAACCCCTTCATGGTGTTGAACGAGCTGGAGGCGGGTCTGGACCACCACTCCCTGGTCACCTCGGACGAGCAGCGCAAGCGCTACCGCGAGATGCTGGGCATCGTCAAGGAGGAGTACGAAGACATCGTGAAGAACGAGGTCCAGCGCGCGATCTCCGCCGACGAGGAGGCCATCCAGAGGCTGTGCGCCAACTACATAGACAACATCAAGGCGTACACACAGAAAGAGAAAGTGAAGAACAAGTACACGGGGCAGGACGAGGAGCCCGACGAGCGGCTCATGCGCGCCGTGGAGGAGAAGATTGGGATCCCCGAGAATCGGAAGGACGATTTCCGGCGCGAGATCATGAACTACATCGGCGCCCTCGCCCTGGAGGGCAAGATGTTCGACTACAAGACCAACGCGCGCCTGCAGAAGGCGCTGGAGCTGAAGCTGTTCGAGGACCAGAAGGACTCGATCAAACTGACGAGCCTGGTGTCCAACGTGCTCGACAAGGAGACGCAGGCGAAGATCGACGTGGTCAAACAGCGGCTGGTTCGCAAGTTCGGTTACAGCGACCAGAGTGCGACGGACGTGTTGAACTTCGTGGCCAGCATCTTCGCTCGGGGAGACACCAAGCAGTCTTAGGAGTGGCGGGCCATGGTTCAACGTATCGACCGTGACCTGCGGCGGTTCCGACAGATCGTTCGCGGGGTGGTGAAGAAGGAGCTCCGCAAGTACATGCAGACGGGCGAGCTCCTGGGCCGGCAGGGCAAGAACGTCGTCTCCATTCCCATCCGCCAGATCGAGATTCCGACTTTCCGCCACGAAACGCGCAAGAGCGGCGGCGTGGGCCAGGGCGAAGGCGCCGAGGGCACGCCGCTGGCGCCCGGCGACGGCGAAGCGGCGGGCGCGGCGGGCGATGCGCCCGGCCGGCACCTGCTCGAGGTGGACGTGACCTTCGAGGAGCTCGCCGCCATCATGGGCGAGGAGCTGGAGCTGCCCAACATCGAGCCGCGCTCGCGAGACACCATCGAGGCGGAGGCGGGGCGCTACACCACCATCGGCCACGCCGGTCCCGAGTCGCTGCGGCACTTCAAGCGCACGTTCAAGGAGGCGCTCAAGCGCCAGATCGCGTCGGGGTCGTACGACTACCGCCAGCCGGTGATCATCCCCGTGCGGGAGGACAAGCGCTACCGCGCGCGCAAGACCGTGCGGCTCCCGGAGACCAGCGCCGTTATCGTGTACGTAATGGACGTCTCCGGCAGCATGGGCGACGAGCAGAAGGAGATCGTGCGCAACGAGTCGTTTTGGATCAACACCTGGCTGAAGAGTCAGTACAAGGGCCTGGAGACGCGGTACGTGGTGCACGACGCCGAAGCCCACGAGGTGGACGAGCACACTTTTTTCCACACGCGCGAGAGCGGGGGCACGCGGATCTCTTCGGCGTACGAGCTGACGGCCAGGCTGCTCGGGGAACAGTTCCCGCCCTCCGAGTGGAACATTTACGTGTTTCACTTTTCCGACGGCGACAACTGGGGAGGCGGGGATACGCAGATCTGCTTCAAGCTGCTCGAGGAGCAAATCCTGCCCGCGGTGAACCTCTTCGGCTACGGGCAGGTGGCGAGCCCCTACGGGAGCGGCGCGTTCATCGGCGACCTGGCTTCCCACTTCGAGGGCGCGGAGCATTTGATCCTGTCCGAGATCAATAGCAAGGACGAGATTTACGATTCCATCAAGAAGTTCTTGGGGAAGGGACGATGATCGACAAGGAACGGCTCGGCTCCGTCATCAAGGACATCGAGGGCTACGCGCGCGGCTACGGCCTGGATTTCTTCCCCGTGATCTTCGAGATGCTGGACTACGAGGAAATCAACATGGTGGCCAGCTACGGCGGCTTTCCCACCCGGTATCCGCACTGGCGCTTCGGCATGCAGTACGAGTACATGGGCAAGAGCTACGGTTACGGCCTGCACAAGATCTACGAGATGGTGATCAACAACAACCCGTGCTACGCCTACCTGCTCAGCGCCAACGACATGGTAGACCAGAAACTCGTGATCTCCCACGTCTACGCGCACTGCGACTTCTTCAAGAACAACGCGTACTTCGCTCATACGAACCGGAAGATGATCGACGAGGTGGCCAACCACGGCATGCGCGTGCAGCGCTATATGGACCGCCACGGGCAGGATGCCGTGGAAGAGTTCGTCGACGTGTGTTCGTCCATCGAGAACCTCATCGATGCGAGCGCACTGTTCGCGAGCGGCAACGGCCGGCAACGGTCGGTGGATGATGAGGCGGAGGTGGAGGTGCAGGATGTGCCGCGGCTGAAGAGCAAGTCGTACATGGACGCGTTCATCAACCCCCCGGAATACATCGAGCGCAGGCGGCGCGAGATGGAGGAGGAGCGCAAGAAGAGCGAGCGTTTCCCGGCGCGCGACGCCAAGGACGTCATGCTCTTTCTGATCGAGCATGCGCCTCTGCCCAACTGGCAGCGCGACGTGCTCTCCATGATGCGCGAGGAAGCGTACTACTTCGCGCCGCAGGCGATGACCAAGATCATGAACGAGGGGTGGGCGTCGTACTGGCACGAGAAGATGATGACGGAGAAGGTTCTTGAGCCCTCGGAGCTGATCGATTTCGCCGACCACCACTCGGGCACGCTGGCCGTGCATTCCGGGCAGCTCAACCCCTACAAGCTGGGCTACGAGCTGTTGCACGATATCGAGCACCGCTGGAACACGGGGCGCTTCGGCAAGGACTACGAAGAGTGCGACGACTTGCGCGCGAAGGCGGAGTGGGATACGGGGGCGGGTCTAGGGCGCGAGAAGATCTTCCAGGTGCGCGCGATCTACAACGACATGACCTTCATCGACGATTTCCTCACCGAGGAGTTCTGCCGGGAGCACCGGATGTTCACCTTTTCGCTCAACGAGCGCACCGGCAACTACGAGATCGACAGCCGGAACTTCCAGGCCATCAAGGAGAAGCTCCTGTTCTCGCTGACGAACATGGGCCAGCCCTATATCTACGTCGTGGACGGCAACTTCGAGAACCGCGGGGAGCTCTACCTCAAGCATCGGTTCGACGGCGTGGAGCTGCGCCAGGACTACGCGAAGGCGACGCTGGAGAGCCTGCACAAGATCTGGACGCGGCCCGTCCACGTGCAGACGGTCGTGGACGAGAAGACCACTCTGCTCACCTACGATGGCGCCCACCATCGCGAGCGGACGATGGGCGAGCACAACGCCGCCTGACGGACGCCGCGCCCCTCACGCCCCCGCTTCGGTGAACACATCGGCGCGAAATGCCCACACGCGCGTATCGCGCAGGCGCCAGGCGTCGGGGGGCAGCCCCGCCTTGCGGCACGTCTCGGCGAGGAAGGCGTGCGCATCCCAGGATCGGCGCTCGGCGACCTGCGGCAAGAGCAGTCCGCGAGCGGACCCGCGCTGGACGATGAGTCCGTGCCGGCCTATCTCAACCTCGGCGGCGGGATCGGTGAGGGGATGGGGGGGAGAAAGCACGGAAAGCTCGATGAGCACCTCTTCGATCTCCGCGGGCGCTAGCGGCGGAAAGCGCGGATCCTCGAAGGCCGCCGCGCGCGCCATGTCCACCACGGTACGCCAGAGGGGATCGGACGATTCGATGCGGCCGATGCAGCCGCGCAGTCTGCCGGCCTTTTCGAGGGTGATGAAGGCCCCGCGCGGCTCTGCGACGACGCGGGGCGTCGCCGCCGGGGCCGGGGGCGGCTGCCCGGAGAAGGCGAGGACGATGGATCGGCGCGCCAGGGCGAGCAGCTCCCGCGCGGCGTCGTCGGGAAAGGGCGGGCAGGGATCTCCCTCTGCCGCCCTCACGCCGGCGCCCCCGCGGTGATGACCGCGGACAAGTAGCCGACG
>JAOTVO010000104.1 GCA_029863355.1 Candidatus Krumholzibacteriia bacterium | reverse complement strand
TGGCACCCGGGCTGGACTACCCGGGCGTGGGCCCGGAGCACAGCGCGCTCAAGGATAGCGGGCGCGTGCGATACGCAGTGGTGACCGACGCGGATTCGCTCCAAGCGTTCCGCGACCTCACCCGGCTCGAAGGGATTCTCCCCGCCCTAGAGCCCGCGCACGCGCTCGCTTTTTCCCGCCGCCTCCTGGAAGGCGGCGGCCATGCGGGGGAGGTGTTCGTCGTGTGCCTCTCGGGCCGCGGCGACAAGGACGTGGAAGCGGTGACGGAGGAGAAGTGACGCGCCTGGCCGCGCATTCGCTGCGCCTGCGCTCGCACGGGCGCAAGGCGCTCGTCGCGTATCTCACCGCGGGCTACCCCGACGTGGAGACGTCGCTCGGGCTCATCCTGGCCGCGGCGGAGGCGGGCTGCGATGCCATTGAGATCGGTATCCCCTTCTCGGATCCCATCGCCGACGGGCCGGTGATCCAGGCCGCCTCCACCCAAGCGCTCGCCGGCGGCATGACGGTGGCAGGCGCCATGACGCTGGCCGCGCGTGCGGCCGAGCGGACCGACGTGCCGCTCCTCTTCATGAGCTACGTCAGCCCCATCCTCGCCTACGGCATCGACCGCTTCGCCGAAGACGCCGCGCGGGCCGGGGTGTCGGGTGCGATCGTGCCCGACGTGCCGCACGAGGAGTCGGCGGAGATCCGCGCCGCCCTGGAGGCGCGCGGGCTGGCCCTGATCGACCTGGTCGCCCCCACCTCGAGTGACCCGCGCCTCCGAGCAATAGGCGCGACGGCGCGGGGCTTCCTCTACCTGGTCTCGCTCACCGGCGTGACGGGCGCACGCGCGCGCTTGGATGCGGACCTCAGCGCGTTCGTATCGCGCGTGCGCGCCGTCACCGAGGTGCCGCTCTACGTGGGCTTCGGCATCTCGAACGCCGAGCAGGCGGCGGCCGCCGCGCGGGCGGCGGACGGCGTGATCATCGGGAGCCGGCTCCTGGCGCTGGCCGGCGCCGCCGAGGGCGGTGCCGCGGGCGATGCGGCGCGCGCGGGCGCGGCGGACGCCGCCGGGCGCGTGGCCGCCTTTCTGGCCGAGGTCCGCGCCGCCCTGGACGCCCCGGCCCTTGCAGACGGGACGGGGTAGACGTGGTAGTATTCGGGGTCCAGCGGTCGCCGCTTTTCACACGGGAGAAACCATGCTCGTCGTTATGAAACAGGATGCCTCGATGGCCGAGATCAGCGGCGTGATCCGCGCGATCGAGGCGATGGGCCTGAAGCCGCACCCCACGCGCGGCGTCGACCGCACCATCATCGGCGTGGTGGACGGCGAGCGCGCGAACGACCTGGCCCACCTCGAGAGCACGCCGGGGGTCGAACAGGTGATCCCCATCACGAAGGCGTACAAGCTGGTGAGCCGCGAGTTCAAGCCGGCCGACACGGTGGTGCGCGTGGGCAACGTCAGCGTGGGCGGCGACGGCTTCACGGTGATGGCGGGGCCGTGCGCGGTGGAGGGACGCGACCAGGTGCTGCAGGCGGCCCGCGCGGTCAAGCGCGCGGGCGCGGTGATCCTGCGCGGCGGCGCCTTCAAGCCGCGCACCTCTCCCTACAGCTTCCAGGGCCTGGGCGAAGAGGGCCTCAAGATCCTCGCCGAGGCCAGGCAGGAGACGGGGCTCCCCGTGGTGACCGAGGTGATCTCGCCGGAGCTGGTGCCGCTGGTGAGCGAGTATGCCGACATCCTCCAGATCGGCGCGCGCAACATGCAGAACTATGCGCTGCTCGAGGCGGTGGGGCGCGTGCGCAAGCCGGTGCTGCTCAAGCGCGGCATGATGTCGACGATCGAAGAGCTCCTGATGAGCGCCGAATACGTCCTCTCCAACGGGAACCAGCAGGTGATCCTCTGCGAGCGCGGCATCCGCACCTTCGAGAAGGCCACGCGCAACACGCTGGACATCTCGGCGGTGCCGGTGATCAAGCGCGACTCGCACCTGCCCGTCATCGTCGACCCCAGCCACGCCCTGGGCCACACGGAGTTCGTCCCCTCGATGGCGCTGGCCGCGGTGGCGGCGGGCGCGGACGGCATCATCGTCGAGGTGCACCCGTGCCCGGAGACGGCCTGGTGCGACGGCGTGCAGAGCCTCACCTTCGAGATGTTCGAGGAGATGATGGTCGGCGTGCGGCGCGTCGCCGCGGCCATGGGCCGTCCGCTCGAGGGCGGCGTGCGCCCCGCCGTCGCGGGGGCGTAGCCCCGCAATGAGGGTGACGCTCACGAGAGCCCAACCGCTGCGCGGCCGCGTGGCCGTGCCCCCCGACAAGTCCATCTCGCACCGCGCCCTGATTCTGGGCGCGCTCTCGTCTGGTTTGCATATCGAGAATCTCTCGCCGTCGGACGACGTGAAGGCGACGCTGCGCTGCGTGGAGGCGTTGGGGGCGGAGATCACTCGGGAGGAGGACGGTAGTATAGTGGTGCGCGCAGGCCGCCCGCGCGCGGAGCGCGCGGGTGTCATGGATGCGGGCAACTCCGGCACTACCGCTCGCCTGCTTGCCGGGCTGTGCGCCGTGCGGGGCGGGGCGTGTACGATCACCGGTGACGCCTCGCTGCGCCGCCGGCCCATGGCGCGCGTGGCCGATCCGCTGCGGCGGATGGGCGCGCGCGTCGAGACGACCGAAGAAGGGACGCTCCCCATGACCGTCGCGGGGGGCACGCTCCAGGGTATCGAATACGCGCTGCCCGTGCCCAGCGCGCAGGTCAAGTCCGCCGTGCTGATCGCGGGGCTCTGCGCGGCGGGCGAGACGCGCGTGATCGAGCCGGTGCCGACGCGCGACCACACCGAGCGCATGCTCGAGGCACTTGGCGAGCCCGTCGCGCGCGAGCGCGCGGGCGCGGGCGCGTCGGTGGGCGTGCGCGGCGTGCCGGCGTCCGAGGCGCCGCGCCTGGGCGCTGGAAACGTGCGCGTGCCGGGCGACTTCTCGTCGGCCGCCTTCTTCATCGTGGCGGCGGCGTGCATCCCCGGCTCGGAGGTGCGGCTCGAGGGCGTGGGTGTGAATCCGACGCGCACGGGGCTTCTCACTATAATGAGGGAGATGGGGGCTTCGATCGCGATCGAGAATGCGCGAGAGATAGATGGCGAGCCGGTTGCGGATTTGGTCGTATCCGCGACGCCCCTGCGTGGCGTCGCGGTGTCTGACCCGGAGTTGATCGCCGCCGCCATCGACGAGATTCCCGTGCTGGCCGTGGCCGCCGTGCACGCCGAGGGCGAGACCGTGCTCCGCGGCGCCGGCGAGCTGCGCCATAAGGAAAGCGACCGCATCGCGGTGATGGCCGCCAACTTGCGCGCGCTCGGCGCAGCGGTCGAGGAACGCGAAGACGGACTCGCGATCGCGGGCGGCGCGAGGCTGCGCGGCGCGCTTGTGACCGCTGCGGGTGATCACCGCGTGGCCATGGCCATGGCCGTGGCCGCGCTCATTGCAAACGGCGAGACCGCCATCGACGACGCCGGCGTTGTCGGCGTCTCTTATCCTTCATTCTTCGACGACCTGCGCGCGCTGGCGCGCGCGGCGTGAGGCGCACGCGATGACGACTGGCGACCGCACCCTCCTCTACGGCCTCCTCGGCGACCCCGTGGCGCAGAGCCTCTCGCCCTTCATCATGAACCGCGCCTTCGCCATTCACGATATCGACGCCACCTACGTCGCCTTCGGCGTGGCACCCGACCGCCTGGAGACGGCGGTGGGGGGCCTGTGGGCGATGGGCGCGTCGGGGATCAACGTCACCTATCCCTTCAAAGAAGAAATCCTCTACAGCCTCGACGCCATCTCCACCGCCGCCGAGATCGTGCAGGCGGTGAACACGATCGTCTTCACCGACGACACCATCGAGGGAATCAACACCGACGCGACCGGTGTGGCCGTCGCACTCGAGCGTTTCGCCGAGGTGACCGCCGAGCGCCGGCGCGTGTTCATCTTCGGCGCGGGCGGATCGGCGCGCGCGGCGGCCTACGGGCTCCTCGAGCGCGGCGCCGAGTCGGTTGCCTTCTGCGCGCGCGCGCCCGAGCGCGCCGAGATGACAATGGAGCGCTTCGGCTTCGCCTTTCCCGAGCAGGAGGTCGCGCTGGTGCCCCTGAGTACGCGCGGCGACGCGGCGCGCCGGCGCCGGCTGCTGCGCGCGGCCGACATCGTCATTAATGCGACGCCGGTGGGGATGGCGGGCGTGGCCGAGGGCCGGATCCTCGAGCAAGCGGACTGGATCCGCCCCGAGCAGATCTACTTCGACTTCGTCTACCACCCGCGGCACACGCCCTTCCTGCAAGCAGCGCGCGCCCGGCGCGCGCGCACGCTCGACGGCCTGGCACTCCTGGTGGCGCAGGCGGCGGAGAGCTTCAACGTGTGGACCGACCACACCTTCGACGTGGGCGAGATGGCGGCGGCCGTCGAGGCCTTCGCCAACGGCGCGCCGCCGCGCGAGCAGGGGGTGAACTGAGCATGGCCATTCGTTTCCTCACCGCGGGCGACTCGCACGGCGAGATGCTCATCGGCATCGCCGAGGGGCTGCCCGCGCACGTGAAAGTGGACGTGCGCGCCATCCAGCGCGACCTGGCGCGCCGTCGGCGCGCGTACGGGCGCAGCAGCCGGCAGATGATCGAGAAGGACGAGCTGGTGATCGCGGGCGGTCTGTGGAAGGGCCGCACCACGGGCGCGCCGCTGGCCGTGGTTCTGCCCAACCGCGCGCGCACGGTGCAGGGCAAGCGCGGCGGCGGGCTGGGCACGGTGCCGCGCCCCGGACACGCCGACCTGGCCGGCATGCTCAAGTACGCGCACGACTCGGTGCCGCCGGTGTCGGAACGCGCGAGTGCGCGCTCGACGGCGGTGCGCGTGGCCATCGGTGCGGTGGCGAAGGCGGTGCTGGCGGATCTCGATATCGACGTGGTGGGGCATGTCTTGTCTATTGGTGATGTGGTTGCGTCGCGCGAAGCGCGCGACGCGCGTCTGCTGCGGGCTCGCGCCGGGCGCTCGCCCGTGTTTTGCCCCGACCCCGAGGCCGGCAAGCGCATGATGGCGGAGATCAAGCGCGCCAAGGGCGACGGCGACTCGCTCGGCGGTTCGGTGGAAGTGATCGTCGCGGGCGCGCCGCCCGGGCTGGGCAGCCACGTCGAGTGGGACCGCAAGCTAGACGCGCGCCTGGCCGCCGCCATGATGAGCATCCAGAGTGTGAAAGCCGTGGAGATCGGCGACGGCATCACCAGCGCGCGCGCGCGCGGGGCCGACGCGCAGGACGCCATGCGCGTGCGCGGTGGTCGCGTGGCGCGCCAGACCAACCACGCCGGCGGCATCGAGGGCGGCATGACCAACGGCGAGCCCGTGGTCGTGCGCGTCTACGCCAAGCCCATCCCCACCGCGCAGCGGCGCGCCGCCACCTTCGACGCGCGCACGCTGGCCGACCGCGAGAGCCCCTACGTGCGCTCCGATACGTGCGTGATCCCCGCGCTGGCCGTGATCGCCGAGGCGGCGGCGGCGTGGGAGATCCTGGCCGCGGCCCTGGAGAAGTTCGGCGGCGACACAATCGACGAGACCGTGGCGGCGCGCGACCGCTATCTCGCGACCGTCCGCGGGAGGCTCAAGCGGTGAACGACGCGCCCGTGGTGATCCTCTGCGGCTTCATGGGCACCGGCAAGAGTGCGATCGGCGCGCGCCTGGCCCGGCGGCTGGGCGTGCCGTTCATCGATACCGATGCTGAAATCGAGCGGCGCGCCGGTGCCACCGTGGCCGCCATCTTCGCGCGCGACGGCGAGGCGCGCTTCCGCCAGATCGAGCGCGAGGTGGTGGCGTCGCTGGCGCCGAGCGGGGGCGCGGTGATCGCCACCGGCGGCGGCGCCGTCGTCGACCCCGACAACGTGCGCCGGCTCGAGCAGCTGGGGTCGCTGGTCCTCCTGGACGCGCCCTTCGAGACGTTGGCCGAGCGCGTGGCCGGCGACTCGCTTCGGCCGCTGGCCCACGACCACGAGGCCTTCGCCAGCCTCTTCTCGCAGCGCCGCGCCACCTTCGACGCGCTGGGCGCGTGCAACCTGACCGTGGATGTCTCCGTGCGCACGGCCGACGAGGCCGCTTACGACATCGACGAGATGCTCGCCGACCCCGCGCGCATCCACCTGCGCGTGGACACGCGGCTCTTGCCCGGCGTGACGGAGGACGCCGCGCGCGCGCGCCTGTGCCGCATCGACGCGGGCGCGGGCGTGTCGGCGCGCCTGGGCGACTGGGTCGCCGCGGCCGGCCTGCGCGGGGGCGTTTTCTTCCTGGCGCCGGAGGTTGTGGCCAAGGCGCACCTCGCGCCGCTGGTCGCGGCACTCGAGAAGGGCGGTGTGCCGGCGCGCGTGATCCCCGTCCAAGACGGCGACGCCAACAAGACGCTCACGCAGGCCGCGCGCCTCATCGACGCGCTCGCCAAGGCGGGGGCGGCGCGCGACAGCGTAGTGGTGACGGCGGGCGGCGGGGTGACCGGCGACCTGGGCGGCTTCGTCGCCGCCACCTACATGCGCGGGCTCGCCTGGGTGCAGATGCCGACCACGCTCCTGGCCCAGGTGGACGCGGGGATCGGCGGCAAGGTCGGCGCCAACACGGCGCGCGCCAAGAATCTCGCCGGCGCGTTCTACCAGCCCCACCTCGTCCTCGCCGACACCGATTTCCTGCGCACGCTGCCCAAGAGAGAGATGCGCAGCGGTTTCGCCGAGGTGGTGAAGACGGCCCTCCTCGTGGCACCCTCGCGCCTCTTCGCGTGCCTCGAGGAAGCGGCCGCGGGCGGTCCCTTCGCCGAAGCGCTCGCCGCGCCCGCGCTGCGCGACCGGATCGTGCGCGGCTGCGCGCGCGCCAAGGCCGCCATCGTGGAGCGCGACCCCTACGAGCGCGACGAGCGGCGGCTCCTGAACCTCGGCCACACGCTCGGCCACGCCCTCGAAGCGGCGGCCCGCTACCGACTGCGCCACGGCGAGGCGGTGGCGGTGGGGCTCATGGCCGCGCTCGGCGTGGGCGTGCGCCGCGGCGTCACCGACCCCGAGTGGCGCGAGCGCACCGCCGCGCTCCTGCGCTGGGCGGGCCTGCCCGTGGCGGCGGCGGCCGTGTCCAAGGCGGCCGTGCGGCGCGCGCTGGCCCTGGACAAGAAGCGCCGCGCCGGCGCCCTCACCTTCGTCCTCCCGCGCGCGCCGGGCGAAGTGGACATCGTCGTCGACGTCGGCGAAGATGAGATCCTCGCGGCCATGCCCGCCGCGTCGAAAGGAAAGTCCGCATGAAGATCGTCGTCATCCACGGGCCCAACTTGAACCTCCTCGGCACGCGCGAGCCCGCCGTGTACGGCAGCCGCACGCTGGCCGACCTCGACGCCGAGATCGCCGCGCACGCGCGCGCGCGCGGCGTCGCGGTGGAGACCTTCCAGAGCAACCACGAGGGCGAGATCGTCGCGCGCATCCACCAGGCCGCGACCGACGGCGCCGCCATCGTGATCAACCCCGGCGCCTACACCCATACCAGCCTCGCCGTCGCCGACGCGCTGCGCGGGGTGGACGTGCCGGCCGTCGAGGTGCACCTCTCCAACCTCCACGCCCGCGGCCCCGAGCGGGCCCGCTCGGTGACGGCCGCCGCTTGCCGCGGCATCGTCAGCGGCTTCGGCTTCGCCAGCTACACACTCGGCATCGACGCCCTCCTGGCCGGAGGCGGCGCGCCGCCCAAGCCATAACCTGCTTTCGCCAATCTAGTTACACGCTTTTTCCACAAGTTTGTGAATGCATTCCCTTGACAGCCGTTGGATAATCGCATATAAGCATGCCGATATGGCTTTTAAGCGGAGACCGTCCCCATGCTGACCCGGACCGGCACCCACGCCGTGCGCGCGATCGTCCTTCTGGCGGGCCTGCCGGCCGGCGAGTACCGCGGCGCGCAGGCGGTGGCGGCGACGACTGGCGCCCCGGCCAACTACCTGGGCAAGCTGCTCCAGCAGCTCTCGCGGCGCGGCCTCGTCGCCTCGCAGAAGGGCGTGGGCGGCGGCTTCCGGCTGGCGCGGGATGCGCGCGAGATCACGCTGCACGAAGTGCTCGAAGCCGTCGAGGACGTGGGGCGCTGGTCGAACTGCATGATGGGCCGGGCCGAATGCTCGAGCGAACAGCCCTGCGCCGTCCACGACCAGTGGGCGGCCGTGCGCGACGCGTACCTGGATCTCCTGCGCCGCACGCGAATCATCGACCTCGTCGACGGAGCGCCCGGCGTGCCGGGCCAACGGTAGCCGCGTTCGCGAGCGCCCTCGCGAACGCACGAAGGAGAGACCGATGCACATGAGAAACCTTCCCATGCTTGCCGCCCCGCTGCTCGTAATGATGCTCGCCGCGTGCGGGGGCGGCTCGCAGGAGACCACGGAGAAGTCATCCGCGCCCGCCGGCGGCGCCGAGGCGCCGGCCGCCGCGAGCGCCGACGACGGCAAG
>JAOTVO010000103.1 GCA_029863355.1 Candidatus Krumholzibacteriia bacterium | reverse complement strand
CGTCGAGGTGGACAAGAGCCGCCTGCGCCCGTCGGACGTGCCGGTCCTGGTGGGGGACTGCACGAAGTTCCGCGCCGACACGGGGTGGCGCATGGAGATTCCCTTCGACCAGACGCTGCGGGACATTGTCGACTACTGGAGGAGCCGGTAGGCGTTGGCGCGGTTGCTGGTAACCGGATGCGGCGGCTTCGTGGGGCGCACGCTGGTCGCACGGCTGGCGGCGGCGGGACACGAGGTATGGGGAGTGGACCGCTCGAGCGGCGAGGACGACTTCACGGGGCGGGAGCGCCGCGTGGCCGACATCACCGACGGCGGCGCGGTCGGTCGCCTGCTGGAGGAATGCGCGCCGGACGCCATCGTGCACCTGGCCGCGCTGTCGAGCGTGCGCGAGTCCTTCGACGATCCGTTCGCGACGCTGGTGGGCAACACGCTGCCCGCGCTCCACATTCTCGAACACCTGAGGCGCACCCCTCGCCGCTGCCGCGCGCTGATGGTGGGCTCCGCCGAGGAGTACGGCGTGGTGGCGCCGGAGCACCTGCCCATCTCGGAGAGCGCGCCGGTGGACCCGCGCAGCCCCTACGCGCTCTCGAAATCGATCCAGAACCAGTGCTGCCGCGCCTTCGCGACGCTCTACGGGGTGGACGTCGTGATGACGCGCAGCTTCAACCACACCGGCCCGGGGCAGAGCGACACGTTCGTCCTCTCCAGCTTCGCCCGTCAGCTGGTGGAGATCCAGATGGGACGGCGCGAAGCGACGTTGCACGTGGGCAATCTGGACGTGCGCCGCGACTTCCTCGACGTGCGCGACGTCTGCGCCGCCTACGAGCGGCTGCTGGAGAAGGGGAGCGCGGGGGAGACGTACAATGTCTGCTCGGGTACGGCGCACCGCATCGGCAATCTGCTCGAGCGCCTGCGCGCGCTGGCCGACGTAAAGGTGGACGTGCGCCTGGACCCCGCCCGCCTGCGCCCGGTGGACATGCCGGAGCTGCGCGGGAGCGCGGGCAAGCTCACCGACCACACCGGCTGGGAGCCGACGGTCACGATCGACGAGACGCTGCGCGCGCTCCTGGACGACTGGCGCGAGCGCCTGGCCGCCGAGCCCGGCGCCGGCGCTGAAAGACGGAGGACAAAGTGAGCAAGATTTGCGTCATCGGCACCGGCTACGTGGGCCTGGTTTCCGGCGCGTGCCTGGCGGACTTCGGCCACCGGGTGACCTGCGTGGACATCGACGCCGCCCGCGTGTCGCAGCTGTGCAAGGGCGAGATGCCGATCTACGAGCCCGGGCTCAAAGACGTGGTCGCGCGCAACGTCGACGCCGCGCGCCTGGATTTCAGCACCGCGCTGGCCGAGAACGTGGCTGCGACGGAGGTGGCGTTCATCGCCGTGGGTACGCCGTCCCTGCCCGACGGGAGCACCGACCTGTCCTACGTGACCAGTGCGGCGGAGTCGCTGGCGCGTCACCTCTCCGGCTACACGGTGATCGTGCAGAAGAGCACCGCGCCGGTGGGAACCGCCCGCCGCATCGGCGAGATCATCGCCGCGGCGGCGAGCGCGGGGGTGGAGTTCGACGTCGTCTCCAACCCGGAGTTCCTGCGCGAGGGCTCGGCCATCGAGGACTTCATGCGGCCCAACCGCGTGGTGATCGGCGCCGAGTCGGAGCGCGCGCGCGAGATGATGCGCCGCATCTACCGCCCCCTCTACCTGTTGGAGACGCCGATCGTGTCCACCAACCTGGAGACGGCGGAGATGATCAAGTACGCGAGCAACGCGTTTCTGGCCGCCAAGATCTCGTTCATCAACGAGATCGCGGTGATCTGCGAGCGCGTGGGCGCCAACGTGGACGACGTGGCACGGGGCATGGGGCTGGACGGCCGCATCGGCGCCAAGTTCCTGCACGCCGGCATCGGCTACGGCGGCTCCTGTCTGCCCAAGGACGTCTCCTCGCTGCTGCACACGGCGTCGGAGCACGGATACGACGCGGCGCTGGTGCGCGCGGCGCACGCCATAAACGCCGCCCAGGTGGATCGCGCCTTCGCCAAGCTCGCCGCGGCGACGGGCAGCGTCCAGGGCAAGACCGTCGCACTCCTCGGCCTGGCCTTCAAGCCCAACACGGACGACCTGCGCGAAGCGCCCTCGCTCGCCCTGGTCGAGCGACTGCTCGCCGCCGGCGCCCAGATCAAAACCTACGACCCCATCGCCATGGATAACTTCCGGCGCACCGCGAGCGGCGCCAAGGTCGAGTACTGCAAGAACGCCTACGACGCCGCCGAGTCCTGCGACGCCGTGGTGCTCATGACGGAGTGGAACGAGTTTCGCGAGCTGGATTTCGACCGCCTGCTGCGGCTGATGAAGGGGCGTGTCTTCGTCGACTGCCGCAACGTGTACAAACCGGAACGGATGCGCGCGCTGGGACTGGTGTACGATTCGTTCGGCCGCGGGCAAACCACGACTTAGGTGTGGGCGGCCGAGCACCGGTTCGACGAGCCGTCCGCAGCGAGCGAATAGAATCGCCATGCGCGAGCGAGGACCCGGCGAGGAGAGCCGGCGCTCGGCTGCCCGGCGCGAGACTGTGGAGGAGACATGAAGCTGATCGAAGGCGTGAAGATCAAGCAACTCAAGGTGATCCCCGACGAGCGCGGGTGGCTCATGGAGATGCTGCGCTGCGACGACGATTTCTACCAGAAGTTCGGGCAGGTCTACCTCACCGTGGCCTACCCCGGAGTGGTCAAGGGGTGGCACTACCACAAGAAGCAGACCGATCACTTCGTGTGCGTCAACGGCATGATCAAGGTGGTCCTCTACGACGGCCGCGACGGCTCGCCCACCCAGGGTCTCGTGAACGAGTTCTTCATGGGGGAGCGCAATCCCATCCTGCTCGTGATCCCGCCGCTGGTGCTGCACGGCATGAAGGGGGTCGGCGACCGCCCCGGCTATCTCATTAATGTTCCGACCGAAGCGTACGACCACGCCAAACCGGACGAGTACCGCGTGCACCCACACGACAACGACATCCCCTACGACTGGGAGCGCAAAGATGGCTGACAGCGGCGTGCTGCAGTCGATCCTCGTGACCGGCGGCGCGGGCTTCATCGGCTCCAACTTCGTGCGCCTGGTCGCGCGCGAGCACCCCGGCACGGCCATCACCGTGCTCGACAAGCTCACCTACGCCGGCAACCTCGAGAACATCGGCGATCTGGTGGATTCCGGCCGCGTGCGCTTCGAGAAGGGCGACATCTGCGACCCCGACGCCGTGCGCGACGCTATCTCCGGGGCCAGCGCCGTCTTCAACTTCGCCGCGGAGACGCACGTCGACCGCTCCATCGAGGAGGCGGCCGGTTTCATCCACACCGACGTCTTCGGCACCTACAATCTGCTGCGCCACTCACTCGACGCCGGCGTGAAGCGCTTTGTCCAGATCTCCACCGACGAGGTGTACGGCTCCAGCGAGGGTGAAGGCTTCACCGAGGCCTCGCCGCTCAGGCCCGGCAACCCCTACTCGGCCAGCAAGTGCGGGGGAGACCTCATGTGTCTCGCCTTTGCCAACACCCACAAGCTTCCCGTCGTGATCACGCGCAGCTCGAATAACTTCGGTCCCTATCAGCACGTGGAGAAGTTCATCCCGCTCTTCGTCACCAACGCCATGGAGGGCAAGGACCTGCCCCTCTACGGCGACGGCATGCACATGCGCGACTGGATCTACGTGGAGGACAACTGCCGCGGCATCCTGGCGGCGGCGGAGAAGGGCACGGACGGCGAGGTCTACAATATCGCCGCCGGCAACAGCCAGCCCAACCTGCACGTGGCCGAGCTGATCATCGCGCACGTGGGCGAGACGAAATCGCGCATCGTGTTCATCGAGGATCGCAAGGGACACGACCGCATGTACAAGCTCGCCGCCGACAAGATGCGCGCGCTGGGCTGGGCCCCGAGGTACCGCTTCGAGGAGGCCATGGAGAAGACCGTTCGCTGGTACGTGGAGAACCGCGGCTGGTGGGAGCGCGTCAAGTCCGGCGCCTTCCAGGAGTACTACGAGAAGCACTACCGCGCGCGCCTGGACAAGGGAAAGGCGCGGGACTGAGGCGATGTCCAAGCCGGGCCGGGGCAGACCCACCATCCTCAGCGTCGTGGGAGCGCGTCCCAACTTCATGAAGGCCGCGCCGGTGACGCGCGCCCTGGAGAAGGCGAAGCGCTACAACCTGCGCCTCTGCCACACCGGCCAGCACTACGACGACAACATGTCGAAGATCTTCTTCGACGACCTCCGGCTGCCCCGTCCCGACATCCACTTGGGCGTGGGCTCCGGCGCGCACGGCGAGCAGACGGGCCGGGTCATGATCGCGTTCGAGGAAGTGCTCCTCGCCGAGCGCCCCGACCTCGTCATCGTCGTGGGCGACGTCAACTCCACCATGGCCTGCACGCTGGTATCGGTGAAGATGGGGGTGCCGGTGGCGCACGTCGAAGCCGGGCTGCGCAGCTTCGACCGCACCATGCCCGAGGAGATCAACCGGATGGTCACCGACATCCTCTGCGCCCTCCTCTTTACGACGTCGCCGGAAGCCGAGACCAACCTGCTGCGCGAGGGCGTGGACGCCGACAAGATCCACTTCGTCGGCAACGTGATGATCGACAGCCTCCGCTTCTACGCGGAGGCCGCCGAGCGCTCGACGATTCTCGACCAGATGGGGCTCGCCCCCGGGGGCTACGGCCTGGTGACCCTGCACCGCCCCTCCAACGTGGATGACCCCGCCGTGCTGGCGCGGATCGTGGACGCCCTGTCCGCTATCGGGGCGGACCGGCGTCTGATCTTCCCGGTGCACCCGCGCACGCGCAAGGTGCTGGCCGAGGCCGGGTTGCAAGTATCCCCGGACCGCCTTCGCCTGGTCGATCCCATCGGCTACCTGGACTTCATGAAGCTCATGCGCTATAGTTCCCTCGTCCTCACGGACTCCGGAGGTATCCAGGAAGAAACGACTGCTCTCGGTATCCCCTGCCTGACGATCCGCGAAAACACGGAGCGGCCCGTCACCGTCGAGGTCGGCACCAACGTCCTCGTGGGCATGGATCGCGACCGCATCGTGGCCGAAGCCGGGCGGATTCTAGGCCAGGGGAAGACCACGGGTCGGGTCCCCGACCTGTGGGATGGCCGCGCCGCGGAACGCATCGCCGCAGTGATCGCGGCGTTCTTCGGCGGCTAACGAGAGAGTCGTCCGCGTGTCTGAGCATCACCGCGCCTGGTCCTTCCACGACGCGCCGGTGGAGCGTAGCTTCGCCTGGGGCCTCGCGCTCACAACGCTTCCCGTCGTCTCCGCCTTCGTCGTCTCCTGGGTAATCGCCCGCTGGGCGGGCCCGTCGGTTTGGGGCACCGTCTCCTGGGCGATGGCTTTCGCCACCGCGCTCCTCATCGTGGCCAAGATGGGCGTGGAGCTCGGGGCCTCGCGGCTGGCCAGCGAGTACGGGGTGGGACAGCCCGCGCTGCTGCGCCGCCTCTATCGAGTCGCTACGCAGATGCGTGCGGCGTTCACGCTGCCCGTCGCCGCGTTGTCCTTCATCCTGGCGCATCCGATCGCGCGCGCGTTTCACGACGAGGCCCTGGTGTGGCCGGTACGCCTGGCCGCGGTGATCGTGGTGTGCGCGAGCCTGTTCGAATTCCAGGAGCAGTTCCTCGTAGGGCTCAACCGGCACGCGACGGTGGCGCGCATCCGCGCGCTCATGCTCGGCGCGCGCGCCGTCGCGACGGTCGCGCTGGTGGCGGCGGGACTGGGTGCGGTGACCCTGCTCACCGGCTACGTGGCCGCGTGGGTGCTGGGCATCGCCGCCTTCGTCGTGCTGCTGCGGCGCTACCTGCCAGCCGCCACCGAGGCCGGGGCCGAGCCCGGACTGCGCCGCCGCCTCTTCGCCATCAGTATTCCGCTCGCGGTGAGCAGCGCTTCGGTGACGATCTACACCCAGATGGACAAGCTCATGCTGGGCTATTTCGACAACGTGGAGGAAGTGGGGCAGTACGCGCTCGCCCGCGCCGTGACGGAGGTGTCGCTCTTTCCGGCCTTCGCCCTGGTGGTGACGCTGCGCCCGGCCCTGGCGGCGCGCTTCTCGAGCGGACGCGTCGCCGAGTGCGCGCGGCTCATCCGCCGCTCGCTGCGCCTCTCCTTCGCGTCGGGCGTGATGTTCGCCTCGGTCTTCGCCGTGCTCTCCCTGCCCCTGTTCACGACCGTCTACTCCGACGCCTACCGGTACGCCGCGGGGTTGATGGGCCTGTTCGTGTGGGTGATCGTGCTGCGCTCGGTGGGGGCACTCCTGCTCCCCGCGCTGATCGCCGCCGAGCGCACGCGCCGCTACGCCGTGCTGACGACGGCGTCCGCCGTGGCCAACTTCGTGCTCAATCTGGCGCTGATCCCGTCGCTGCACGCGCGGGGAGCGGTGATCGCCACGCTGGTCTCCTACGCGCTGCTCCTGGGCTTCGGGCTGCGGGAGGTGTTCGTCGTCTTCGGGGTCCGCCCGAGTTTGGGCGCGGCCTGGGTGGCCGTGCGCACGCTTTTTGCAGGTGGCGCGGCGGCAACCCTGACGTGGATCGTTTTGAATCGTTTGCCGGCGTCGACGCCCCCATGGACGGCGCTGGCGCTGGCGGCCGCGCAGGCGCTCGTGTTCGTGGCCCTGGCCGCGGCGCTGGGCGTGCTGCCCCGGGAGCTCGTGGGCAAGGTATTGAAAACAAATCGGTAACGTCGGCGCTTCGCCCTTGACAGTCGAGGCACTGCGCTCCTAGAGTGCAAGATCTCGGCGCGAGGCTCCGACGGGAAGGACCGGGTAGACCTTGGCAGGAAACGTGATCTGGATCAGTGGCTCGACCGCGTTCGCCGGCGCCTTGCTGATCAGCCTCGTCCTCACTCCCCTCGTCCGCCGCTGGGCGGTGCGTTGGCGCCTGGGCGACAAGCCCAACGGGCGCAAGGTGCACAAGCGAGTGATCCCTCACCTGGGAGGGGTGGCGCTGGTGGCGGCGACGGTGGTCGGCGTCGCTCTGAGCGCCCTGTCCGGGGACGGCTCCCTGCGCTGGGGCGACTTCGCGTGGCGCGCCCTGCCCGCGCTCGCGCTGGTGGTCGTCATCGGGCTGGTGGACGACACGCGCAACCTGCGTGCCCTGCAGAAGCTCGTCGTGCAAGTACTCGCGGGGGCGTTGCTGGCGCTGTCCGGCTTCCATCTCCTCCTGGGCGTCCCCTTCCTCGACACGAGCCCCATGTTGGTCGCCGCCCTCAGCGTCCTCTTCTTTGTCGGCATGTCCAGCGCCGTCAACCTGATCGACGGCCACGACGGGCTCGCCGCGGGCGTGTGCGCCATCTCGGCGGCCACGTTGGGCGTCATGGCGGCCGTGGCGGGCTCGCCCACCGGGGTCGTACTCGCGCTCGTCGTCATGGGGGCCTGCCTGGGCTTCCTCGCCTTCAACTTTCCCCCCGGTCGCATCTACATGGGCGACACGGGGAGCATGTTCCTGGGCACGGTGCTCGCCGTCCTGGCGTGCCTGCTGACGATGAGCGACCCGCGGCCGGCGACCTTCGTGGCCGTGTGCTTCGCGCTCGGCATGCCCATGCTCGACGTGGCGCTGGCCATCGCGCGCCGCTTCGCCATGCGCTCGCCGCTGTTCCGCGCCGACTCCCTGCACATGCACCACGTGTTGCTGCAGGCCGGATTCACGCAGCGCCAGATCCTCGTCATCCTCTACTCCATGCAAGCGCTCCTCTGCGTCCTCGGTTTCGGCGTGTCGAGGGGCCTGGTGCTCCCCGCCATCGTCGGAGTGGCGATCATCGCCGGCGCCTTCGTTTCTTTCCTGCGCATGATGGTGGCCAGTCAGGCCGTGGGCGGACGCGCGGCGAACGACATCGCGCCGTCGTCGATTCCGCTCAAGCGCAACCTGCAGGGCGACGTCCCCACGCAACGCAGCTCCGTCGGACGTTAACGCCGTTGACTGGGCTTTGCCCCTGTGCTATCGTTCCCCCCGCCGCGCCGGAAGCCCTCGTGGCGCGGTCATTTCCATGGGGGAACATTCGTTGACCACTAGGACGACGTGCCGGGTTGGAAGCGACACCGATCTCCTTTCACGCGTGCAGCTGCAAGAAGTTCTCGTTTCCCTCGGGGAGTGCGCTCCGAAGAGCGCCGTCGACTACGTTACGCCCGACGATCCGCCCGCGCTGAGAGATTCCCGCGCGCTGCCCAATTCGCCTTCGCGCATCGCCATCCTCATGAGCGCGCTGCTGGACGGAAGATTCGACGCGCTGGTGCTCGACGCCGCGGCACTTCCCACGCGGATTCCCTCCGGACTCACCATCGGCGCCGTCACCCGGCGCTTGACGCCCTACGACGCGTTCATATCCACCGACGATTGCATCCTCGACGAGCTGCCGGAGGGCTCGGTGATTGCCACGGATTCGCTGCGGCGCGAGGCGCAGATGTTGCACTACCGCAATG
>JAOTVO010000102.1 GCA_029863355.1 Candidatus Krumholzibacteriia bacterium | reverse complement strand
CGACGAAATCGGGCGAGTGGTAGTTGTGGCTGGGGCGGTTGTGGCAGTCGACGCAATCCATGACGCGCGGCGTGGCCGCGGCTATTTCTACTGCGCTCAGCGGATCTTCCTCGTCCTGGTAGATGGTGGTCTCGCCGGTGCCGCGGTGGGTGATGCGGATCCAGGGGATCTCCTGCCGCTCGTCGTCGCGCGCGATGTACTCGACCGTTGCCGATATGTTCATGTGCCAATGGATGCCCGTGGCGTGGCCCGATTCGGGGTCGCCGCCCCCCGTCTTCAGCACCAGGTTGATGGGCCAGTGCGTGTTGTCCTCGTCGTACATGTAGTGGTCCAAGAGCTTCTGCTGAGAGCCGAAGAACTTCTCCGGCCAGTGGCACTGCTCGCACGTCTCCGCCGCCGGGCGCAGGTTGTGAATGGGCGTGGGAATGGGCCGCGGGAAGATGTTGCGCGCCGTCGCGTACACCTGGTAGGCGCCCGAGAGCTTGGACTTCGCGTACCAGTCCGCACCCGATCCCACGTGGCACTCGGTGCAAGCCACGCGTGCGTGGGGGGAGTTCTGGTAGGCGGTGTGCTCGGGTTTCATCACCACGTGGCACGTCGTCCCGCAGAACTCGACCGATTCGGTGAAGTGGAACGCCTGGTAGCCGCCGACGACGCTAATGAGCACGAAAACCATCGTCCCCGCCACAAACACGAAGAAGGCATTGCGGTGCGTGGGCTTGGAGAGGTCCACGTGCGGCCACTGGGGTACGACCTCGCCGCGCTTGTCGAAGGCGCGCTTGCGGTGCCACATCCCGATGGGGATGAGCAGGAGCCCCCCGAACAAGACCGGCGGGAGCACCATGTACACCAGGATGCCCACGTAGGGGTTGGCCTCGTGGCTCCAGGCCCGGAACAGGAGGAAGAACGCCATCATCATGCCGGCAACGATGGCGACGATCGTCCCCGTAAACGTGGTCACGTTGTAGGCGAGGCGTGGAAAACGCAGTGTCTTCATGGCGTCGTCAGATCAAATCGAATACGTGGAGAGAATCGTCCCAACGAATTGCGGCAGAGCATACCGTACCGCCGCCGGTTCGCCAAGCGCCGTCTCGAGCTGAGCGGTGGTCAGTCCCGCCGGCCGCCGAGCAGCCCCAGGCGGATGGCGAAGTAGATGAGTGTCAGCGCCGAGGTGACGAACGCAGCCACGTAGGTGAGCGCGGCCGCGTTGAGCACCTTGCGCGCGCCGCCGAGCTCTTCCGGCGTCACGTAGCCGCCCTGCTGGAGCGTGACCAGCGCGCGGCGGCTGGCGTCGAACTCCACTGGCAGCGTGACCAGGGTAAAAACGGTCGTGCCTGCAAAGAGGACGAGGCCCAGAATGGCGAGCCGTTCGCCCATCACCGTGGCCGCACCACCCATCAACATGGCCAGGATGATGACGACCATGGAGATGCCGCCGCCCAGGTTCGCCACCGGGACCCACGCCGAGCGGAAGCGCAGCGGCCCGTAGGCGCGGGCGTGCTGGATGGCGTGGCCCACCTCGTGGGCGGCCACCCCCAGCGCGGCCATGCTGTTACTGGCGTAGACCTGCTCGCTCAGGCGGAGGATCTTGGTGCGCGGGTCGTAGTGGTCGGTGAGCGTTCCTGCTACCGCCTCGACGGAGACGTCGGCCACCCCATTATCGCGCAGGATGCCACGTGCGACCTCGGCGCCCGTCATGCGCGAGCGCGTGGTGAGGCGGCTGTACTTCGCGAAGGTGCCGCGCGTCTTGGCGCTGGCCCAGAGGCTCATGAGGAGCCCCGCCCCGATGATGACGAAGTAGAGCGGATCGAAGAAGAACATCGCACCCTCCGTTGGGGGCTTCGCGCGCCCCCCGAGCCTGCAGTCTAGCGCCTCGGTCGGCCACCGGCAAGGGCCGGCGCGATCGAGAAATGATGCAGTCGAACTATTGCGCGGGAGCGGGCGCCGGGCCATTCTGCGAATCGACAGAGGTTGCCGTTAAGACGGCATCGACGAAGGAGGTGTGGGAACCAGAAGTACCTGAATCCTCGATCGATGATTGACCCATCCTTGCCAGCCGCGCCAGAGGCCATGCTACCCCCGCTCACTCGGTCTCTGGCGCGGTGTTTTCCTGCCCCGCGCTTGTAAAAAGTCACCGCGATCCGATGTCAAGTCGGCCGTGGACCGACGTTCGTTGCGTGCTACAATTCACATGCAGGGGGTAGATGTCGATGGGACGTGCTCGCGCAGGGAGCGCGCGTCGACGGGTGTCGACCGCGGGCTGCACGGACGAGACTTGGAGGCCGCCATGGGCGAAGCTCCTGGGCATGCCCGTGTGGATCACGCTCGAGAACGGGAGCATCTGCTACCTGAACGACCGGGCCGAGGAGCTGCTCGGTCGTACTTACGAAAGCTGCCTGGGAAAGCCCTGCCATAGCGTCATCTCGGCGCGCACCGTTTCGGGGCGCAAGTTCTGTGGGCCGAGGTGCGCGGTCAAGCAGGCCGCGCTGCGAAGCCACGAGATCGAGCCGCTGTCCATCCGCATTCCGCGACGCCGCGGCGATTCGCGCCACGTGCGCATCGTCGTCATCACCGCTCACGCGCCCGACGGCTCGGGGCCGCGCCTGGTCCACTGCGTCGTCGACGACGAAAAGGAGGAGCGCTTCCGCGCGTATCTCACGAAGATCATGTCCCGCTCCTCGCACCGCACCTCACGATCGCTCGACGACTTTCACCTCACCCGTCGCGAGCGGCAGATCCTGCGCCTCCTGTCCAAAGACGTCACCCTGCACGCCGTCTCCGAGGAGCTCGCGCTCTCCTACGCCACCGTCCGCAACCACGTCCAGCACGTCCTCCAGAAGCTCGGCGTGCACTCGATCCTCGAGGCGGTCGCCTTCTACCTGCTCTTCGAGGACTGACCGCGATGGCGCCCTCGCCCCGCGGCAGCTCGGGGGGCGTTGCGACGGCCCGCCCCGCGTGATACCTTGGGCGCGTGGCGCGCCAGAACTTGCCCCGAGAGCCCGTCCGCATGCTCTACGCCGGCGCGGACGGCCGCATCCTCGACCACCCCGGCCTGCGCATGGCCGGCGCGGGCGGGGGCGCGCCGCGCGCGGTGACCCCCGACGAGCTGGTCCCACTCCCGCGCGGGAGCGATCTCTACTTCCTGCCCGGCCGCCGGCCCGTCGGCATGGACGCGTCGAGCGGGCGGGCCGTCGCCTGGGACGGTGACGGTGCCGAGGTCTTCGGCGTGGCGGCGTTCCTGGCGCCCGCGTGGACGATGCTCCTGCACCCCGCCTACGAGACGCTCCCCGGTGCCCCTGCGCTTCCGCTTTTCGCGTACTGCGCCGTGGGCTTCGCCGACGGGCGCTTCTGGACGCCGGGCGTGCGCGTGGATCCCGACCAGCGGCAGGACCCGTGGCGTTTCGACGCCACGCGCGTCGAACGGCAAGTCTCGCGCCGCCTCCAGGAGATGGGAGGCAACCTGGTGGTCGAGCAGCTGCGCCGCTGCGCGCTCGAGTACCATTGCCGCGCGGCGCAGAACTACTTCATCGGCCGCCACGAGGCACCCATCCCCACCAGCATCGCCTGCAACAGCCGGTGCGTCGGCTGCATCTCGCTGCAGAGCGATGGCACCTTCCCCGCCAGCCACGAGCGCGTGCGCCGCGCGCCCACGCCGGACGAGATCGCCGACATGGCCGTGGGGCACATCGAGCGCGTTCCCGACGGCGTGGTGAGTTTTGGACAAGGATGCGAGGGCGAGCCGCTCCTGGGGCGCGAGCTCCTGCCCGAGGCGGTCCGCCGCATCCGCGCCCGCACCGACCGCGGCACGATCAACGTCAACACGAACGGGAGTCTGCCCGGAGTGGTCGACGCCATGTGCGCCGCCGGCCTCGACGCCATCCGCGTGTCCATCAACTCGCCGCGCGAGCCCCTATACGACGCCTATTACCGTCCGCGCAAGTACGCGCTCGACGACGTCGTGGAGACGCTGCGCGTCGTGCGGCGCCACGACCGCTACCGCTCCATAAACTACCTCGTCTTCCCCGGCGTCACGGACACCGAGGCCGAGCTCGAGTCGCTGTGCGCGTTCGTGGAGGAGACCGCCCTCGACCTGGTGCAGATGCGCAACCTCAACATCGATCCGGAACTCTACCGGCGCACGCTGCCCGAGGGCGCCGTGGAGGAGGGCATGGGCATGCGCCGTTTCATGGAGCGCCTCGGCGCGCGCTTCCCGCACCTGCGCTACGGCTACTTCAACCCGAGCCGCGAGACGTACGCGCGCTGGCGCGCGGCGGGGGGGCGGCGGGAGTCTTGGGAAGGGGCGTAGAGGGCCTCAGTCTTCGTCGCCGTGCCAGTTCAGGGGGCGCCCGATGCCTATGGTGAAGGCAAGGACGCTGTTGCGCACCAACGACTCGCCGCTCGCGTCGATCGAGCCCAGGCTGAAGGCCCAGCGCCCGTCGAGCACGACGTAACCGCGGCTGGTCTCGAACTCGAGCGCGGCCCCGAGGACGCCGGAGGTCTCGTAATCGTCGACCGATTGGCTCACGTCGTAGCCCTGGTCGAAGCGCACGACGCCGGTGGAGCCGTCGGGCAGGGGCACGCGCCCCTCGCCGGAAAACGTGGCGGCGGCTCCCACGTTGAAGCCGAAGACGACGCCGAGGAGCGGCACGAGCGACACGCCGTCCGCCGCGGGAAGCGTGAACTCGGCCAGCAGCGGCAGCTCGACGACGTCTAGGCGCACGTCGATGGTTCCTTCGATGTCGCCCTGACGGGGGCCCCCGGGGTAATCGACGAGTCCGGTCCCGAAGATGCTCCCCTTACCCTTTCTGCGTGTAGAGCGCCTCCAGCGCGAGGGCGAAACGCTCGCTCATCTGCCGGCGCAGAAAGAGGCCTCCCGTAAATCCGTAGCGGGTGTTCGGCACCTGCCCGGTGATTTGGAAGTCCGGCCCGCTCAACCATCGTGAGACCGGGTCGCCGCTGAATTTCGTGACGTCGAAACCGGCCCGCAGTCCCCAGTTCCACTTGGGCTGCGCCTCGACGCGCGCCGGCAGCGTGGCGCAGACGAGCGCCAGCAGGGCGCCCACAACAGTCGCTCTGAGCATCTTTTCGTCTCCTCTGCGTAACTCTCTGCGAAACACGCCCGCGCCCGGCGCTAGGGGAGCGTCTGGCGCGTGGTGGTGTGCGGTGGCGCGATCGTGATCACCACGCGGCGGTTCATCGCCCTTCCGTCGTCGGTGGCGTTCGAGGCGATGGGCTGGTGCTCGCCGTAACCCACCGCGCAGATCTTCTGCGGATCGATGGCGTACTTGCTCATGAGGTAGTGCAGCACGGCGTGAGCGCGCGCCGACGACAGCTCCCAGTTGGAGCGGAAGCGCTGCTGCCAGCGTTCGGCGATGGCCACGTCGTCGGTGTGGCCCTCGATACGCACTTCCCGCTCGGGATAGTGCCCGACGACGTTCCATACGCGGTCGAGGATGTCCTTGCCCTCGGTCGTGATGCGGGTGCTGCCCGACCCGAAGGTGACCTCGCCGTCGATGGTAACCTGAGTCATCCCCTGCTTCTCCTCGAGCCACACCTTCTCCTTGGCTCGCAGGTCGGAGAGCGCGCGGGCCAGCTCGCTGTTGAGCTCTTCGGTGCGGGCACGCTCGGAGGCAAGCTGGCCTTCGAGCTCGCCGACTTCGTTCTGCAAGGCGGCGATCTGCTGGTCCTTCTGAGAGATGAGCTCCTTGTTCGAGCAACCGGTGGCGGCGATGCATACGCCGAGCGCGAGTGCGTAGACGAGTGTGCTCCTCATGTGAAGTCCTTTCGTTGGGTCCCCTGCGGGTGCTTGCAGCCTACTCGCTGCCGCCCGGGGGTGTCAAGGCGGGGTGCGGCCGCCCAGACGACGCCGTATCCTAAACGGCAACAATAAGATACGCGACTGGCCGGCGGCCTCCGGAGGTGCTACCATGGAAGTAGACTAGCTGATCCGTTATCGGCGTCGGGCCGGGGGTTTCCCAACATCGCCATCATCCCCGGCCCGCTCGCACGTGAACGGCATATCTGCCAGAGCATTCGACACCAGCGAGGAGGCGGTCAATGATCGAGTTCCACGAGGGTAACCTGCGCGTTCCGCGGTGGACGCGGCCGGTGTACATGGTCGCCGCGGGTACCTCCGATTTCCGGAAGCGCTACCCCCAGAAAAAGCTCGAGGAGCTGTGCATGATGGCGTTTCGCATGCTCCTCGAGGAAAACAACCTCAAGATGGACCCGCTAGAGGTCAAGGGGCTGATCAACTTCTGTTCGTACGGCGAGTTCGCCGACCACTTTCAGGATCAGCTCCTGTGCGAGGCGAAGGTCCACGACTATCTCGGCCTCGACCTGCTGCCCAACTTCGGCGTGAAGACCGGCGGTGCCACGGGTGGCTCCGCCATGCTCGCCGGGGCGCAGTCCGTCGCCAGCGGTTACGCCGACTGCACGCTCGTGCTCGGCTGGGAACGCATGGACGAGGTGAAGACGTGGACTGGCAACTACTACATCTCGACGGCGGCGTGCAAGGACTTCGAGACTCGCCTCGCCCGCAACTATGCGAGCTACTACGCTCCCATGGCCCGCCGCTTCCAGGAGATGTACGACGTGGACGAGCGCGTACGCGCCGAGATCGCCGTGAAGAACCGGCGTTACGCCTGTTTCTCGCCTTTCTCCCAGCAGCCGGGCAACCACACCATCGAGGAAGTGCTCGAGGGCGAGATCGTCTCCGACCCGCTGCGCTTCCTCGAGTGCTGCGCGATGAGCGTGGGCTCTTCAGCGGCGCTCCTCTGCAGCGAGGAACTGGCCCACAAGCTCACCGACCAGCCCGTGCTCGTCTATACGGCCGGCGGTTCGCACACGCTGCGCACCGGCGACCGGCGTCCCATGCGCATCCCGCTCTTGCCCAACGAGAGCGAGGCGGACTACCGGGAGCTCTACGCCGACATGGAGAAGCAGGACGGCCGCTGGCCCGGCTTCGAGAGTTTCGGCGCCACGCGCTTCGCAGCCTACATGGCCTACCGCATGGCCGGTGTCAAGAACCCGGTCGAGGACCTCGACCTCGTCGAGACGCACGACGCGTTCACCATCTCCGACCTGCAGACCTACGGAGACGTCGGGCTCACGCTCTACGGCCGCGAGCAGGACTACGTGCGCAGCGGAGATTGCTACCACATCAATCCGCACACCGGCAAACCGGGCAAGTGCCCCTCGAACCTCTCGGGTGGATTGCTGGGAACGATGCACGCCGTGGGCGCCACCGGCATCTTCCAGTGCGGCGAGGTCTTCTGGCAGCTGCGCGGCGAGTATGACAAGTTCCACGGCGACCCCAAGCTCTGGGAGCGCTACGGCAAGAAGAAGCCCGCCGACTGGCAGAGCCTGCAGATCAAGGACGCCCGGCGCGGGCTGGCGATCTCGCACGCCGGCGTGGGCAGCCACGTAGTATGCACCGTTCTGGAGAAAGCGTAGGAGGTGAGCAACGATGGCACATGACGTCAAACTCAAGACCAAGCCTTCGGAGATCACGCGGGAAGGCGACGCGTGGATCCTGCACTTCCCCCGCTTCGGCGCCGAGGGAACGCACTATCACACCTACGGCCTGCTCACTCCCTACTTCGAAGGCCTCGCCCAGGGGCGGCTCATGGCGACGCGCTGCGTCAACGCCAAGTGTCCCATCGGGCGCGGCAAGGGAGAGATGTGGCTGCCGCCCCGGGCCGACTGTCCCGACTGCCACCAGCCGATGAAGTGGGAGGAGGTCAAGAACCCGCGAGGGTACATCTACTCGTACACGTACGTCGAACGAGGCGGCACCGGGCTCGAGATCGAGTGCCCCTACTACCAAGTGGACGTCAGGATCGAGGGCGTGGGGACGATCTTCAAGGGCTACCTGCTCGACCGCAAGCCCATCAAGATCGGCGACAAGGTGCGCGCCGTCTTCCGCACGGGAAGCGACGCGACCAACACCTGTCTCGACATCGCCTGGGAGCTGGTTTAGGAAGGGGACGAAGGGCCACCGGCAACGGCGGCCCTTCGTACGCCCAGCGAGGGGGGCGAGCTTGCGTGGATCAGTCAAACACGCCGAAAAGATTCAGCAGGATCAGGAAGACGACGACGGGGATGAAATAGCGGATCATGAAGATCCAGATCAGCCGCGTGCGCACGAAGAAGGTCGAGCCGCGTCCGATCTCGTCGGCCGCTTTGCCCGCGCCCCACACCCATCCCACGAAGATCGACATCAGGAGCGCGCCGAAGGCGAGCGAGAAATCGCCGAAGATGAAGCTCATCTGGCTGAGGAAATCCGGACTGGTGAGCCGCTCGGGCAGGAAGCCCCCGCTCCCGAAGAACTCCGAGGCGCCCTGCGAGAGCGCCGAGGGGATGCCCACGACAAAGGTGAAGAGGGCCACGGCCCACACCACGTGCTTGCGCCGCGCGCGGTGCTCGTCCACCACGTAGGCGGTCGCCACCTCGAGTAGTGATATGGTGGACGTGAGCGC
>JAOTVO010000101.1 GCA_029863355.1 Candidatus Krumholzibacteriia bacterium | reverse complement strand
CGCCTCCGGCGTGACGCTCTCGGGGAACGCGTCGACGCGGAGCGCGCGTGGCGTCTCCGCCTCGCCCGCCGCCGAGTCGAACCAGGGCCCACCCTCGCGCCAGCGCTCCTCGATGCCGATCAGCAGGCCATACGCCCCGGCCACGCCCAGCGCGGGCGCCCCGCGCACGCGCAGGCTCACGATCGCCTCGCACACCGCCGCGAGCGTGTCGAGATCGGCGATTTCGTAGCGCTCGGGCAACAGCGTCTGGTCGATGAGGCACAGGCGGCCGCCGCGCAGGCGCACCGTGGGCAACAGTCCCAGCACGCTCATGGCGCGGGCACCTCGGCGAGGAGATCCAGGAAGCGCGCCACCGGCAGTCCCACGACATTATAGAAGCAGCCGTCGACGGAGCTGATGAGCCCGGCGCCCAGGCCTTGCGCCGCGTACGAGCCCGCCTTGTCGCGTCCCTCGCCGGTGGCGACGTAGCGCGCGATGGCGTCTTCGGAGAGCGCGCGGAAGGTGACGCGCGTGCGCTCGGCGCCGGAAAGGTCTACGCCGTCTCGCGTGCGCTTGAGGGCCACGCCCGTCACCACCGTGTGCGTCTTTCCCGACAGGCGGCGCAGGAACGCCTCGGCCTCGCGGTCGTCGGCGGGCTTCTGGAGCACCTCGCCGTCGAGGATCACCACCGTGTCGGCCGCGAGCACCAGGCGGTCGCCACGGCGCGCGGCCACCTCGGCGCACTTCGCGCGCGCGAGGGCTTCGGGCAGCGCGAAGACGTCGCCATGGGTGACCTCGTCCTCGATCGTTTCGCGCGCGGTCCACCTCGAAGGTGAAGCCCAGGCCGCGCAGGATGTCCACGCGGCGCGGCGAGCGCGAGGCCAGCACCAGTCCCTCTTGCACGCCCGGCGCCACGAACGGATTCACGCCGCCGCCCTCTCGATCACGAGCGTGACCGGGCCGTCGTTCACGAGCGACACCGCCATGCGCTCCTGAAAGGCGCCCTTGGCCACGCCCCCCGGCAACTCCGCCTCGAGCAGCGCGCAGAAGCGCGCGTAGAGAGCGCGCGCTTGTTCCGGCGGCGCGCTCCGGTCGAAGCTCGGCCGCGCGCCCTTGCGGCAATCGCCGTAGAGCGTGAACTGCGCCACGACGAGCGCGCGCCCGTCCACCGAGGAGAGCGGGAGCGTCATGCGGCCCGTCTCGTCCTCGAAGATGCGCAGCGTGGCCACCTTGCGCGCCATCCACGCGAGCTGTGCCTCTGTGTCGCCCTTGCCGAAGCCGGCGAGCACCAGAAAGCCGCGCCCGATGCGCGCGATCTCCTCGCCGGCGATGGCCACCGCCGCCTCGCGCACGCGCTGCACGACCACTCTCACGACCCGCCGCCCCCACCCGGACCGCCGGGCTGGCGCAGGTCGAGCAGGCGCAGCTCCGCGTACACGCGCCCCCTGTACTCGCCCGGCACCACGCGCACCGCGATGTCCATGGCGCGGCCGTGCAGATCCTCCGGCGTCTGCGGGCGGTCCCACCCGAAGGCGATGGCCTGCCCGGGCACGCCACGCCCGTCCTGGAAGAAGAGTTTCAAGTGGCTGCGCCCGTCGGCGTTGCGGCTGCCCAGGAGTGTCGTGGTGGGCATCACCTGCACGTCGGTGATCTTCCACACCGGTTCCCGATTGCCCTGCCCGAAGGGCTCGCAGCGCGCGAGAAAGTTGAGAAGCTCGTCGGTGCACTCGTCGACGCCGATCTCGGCGTCGATCGCGAGCGGGAGGCCCGTGTACGCGGGCACGAACGCGCGCAGCGTCTCCGCCATCTCGCGCCCGAAACCCGCCACGCGGTCGGCGCGCATCGTGAGCCCCACCGCCTGCGCGTGGCCGCCGTAGCGGTCGAAGAGGGGCGCGAAGCGGTCGAGCTGCTCCTTGAGGTTCACGCCGGCAATGCTGCGTCCCGACCCCTTGGCGACATCGCCCGAAATACTCATGAGAATCGTCGGACGCCCGAACTCCTCCACCACGCGCGTGGCCGCGATGCCCAGCACCCCTTCGTCCCACTCCGGCGAGGCCAGCACGAAGGCGCCGGCTTCGTCGCGATCCGTCATGGCACGGATCCGCGTCACCGCGTCCTCCTCCACGGCGCGCGTGAGCGAGCGCCGGTGCTCGTTGTCCAGGTCGAGCTGGCGCGCCAGCGCGCGCGCGCGTTCCGTGCGGTCCTCGCAAAGGATCTCCAGCGCAGGCTTGGGTCGGGTGACGCGTCCCGGCGCGTTGATGCGCGGCGCGATAGCGAAGGAGAGGTGGCGCGCGGTGAGCGAGCGCGGGCCGATGCGCGCCTCGCCGCGGAGCGCCGCGATGCCCGCGCGCGGGGCGCGATTCATCTGTTCCAGGCCCGCGCGCACCACGTAGCGGTTCTCGCCCTCGAGCGGCGCCATGTCGCCCACCGTGGCCAGTGCCACCAGGTCCAGCAGCTCCTCGGGCGCGCAGTTGCCGTGCACGCCGCGCGCGTGGAGCGCCTGCACGAGCTTGTGCGCCACGCCCGCCCCGCACAGGCCGCCGAAGGGGTAGCCCTCGCCGGGGCGCACCGGGTTGAGCATCACGCCCGCGTGGCGACCGTCGCTTCGAAACGCGTGGTGGTCGCACACGACCGCGTCGATGCCCGCGTTCTGCAGCCGCTCGATGCGCTCGACGTCCGAGGTGCCGCAATCCACCGCGATCACCAGCCCCACCTGCTTCTCGATGGCCCAATCCACCGCACGATCCGCCACGCCGTAGCCGTCCTTGCGTCGGTCCGGCACGAAGCGCAGCACCTCCGGCCCCTGCCCGTCCAGGTAGCGGAAGAGGAGGGCGGTGCCCGAGATGCCGTCGACGTCGTAGTCGCCGTGAATCAGGATGGGTTTGCCGGAGGCGAGCGCGGCGCGCACGCGCCCGACCGCTTCTTCCATGTGCGCGAAGAGGAAGGGGTCGTGGACGTCGCGCGGCGAGGGGGCGAGGAAGCGGCGCGCGGCGTCGGGGTCGGTCATGCCGCGCGCGACCAACAGCCGCGCGCCCGCGTGCGGAATCTCCAGCGCGCGTGCGAGTGCGCGCGCGTCATCCGCGCCGGCGGCGGGCGTCTCGATCCAGCGGTAGCGGTTCATTCCTCGCACGATCGTGGCGCGCGGCGCCCGGTCCGCGGAGAAAAAAGAGCGGCCGAGCAGGGCGTAAGCCGAGTTCTGTTCTCCCTCGCGGGAGGATGATCATTTGTCTGGGATGCCCGTTACCGGACACCTCTAGCGACCAACCCGAGGGTGTGACGAAGCGGAGCGTCTTCTTCCCTCCTATTTGGTCTTGCACCGGATGGGGTTTGCCGAGCAGCCGCCGTCACCGGCGGCCCTGGTGAGCTCTTACCTCACCGTTTCACCCTTGCCGGCCCCGAAGGGCTTGGGCGGTTTGCTTTCTGTGGCACTTTCCTTGGGATCACTCCCACTGGGCGTTACCCAGCATCCTGCTCCGGGGTGCTCGGACTTTCCTCGAGCGGCCGAAGCCGCCCGCGATCATCTCGCCTGCTCGACCGCGAGCACGTGGGCATTATACGCAGCGCGCGCGCCCGCGCGCAAGGCGCTCTAGCCGTCTTCGTCCTTGCCGTCCAGCGCGCGGTTGACGAGGGCGTCGGCCTCGCGGTTCTCGACCCGGCGCACGTGGACGACGTCGTAGGAGCCGAAGGCGCTCAGGAGCGCCATCACGCGCGCGTGGAGCGGCTTGAGGTCGGGATGCTTGACCTTGTACCTGCCCTCGATCTGCCGCGCGACGAGCTCGCTGTCCAGGCGCAGCTCCACGGCGTAAGCGCTCAGCTCGCGCGCCGCCTCCAGCGCGAGGATCACCGCCTCGTACTCGGCCGCGTTGTTGGTGGCTATGCCCAGGCGGCGCGTGCGGCGCAGGAGCTCGTCGCCGCGCGCGTCCACGAGGATGGCCGCGCACGCCGCCGGGCCGGGGTTCCCGCGCGAGCCGCCGTCGGCGTGCACGATTACGCTCAGCGCGCCGCTGGGCGGCGCACCGCGCGACGGCGGCGGGCGGAGCATCTCCCGCGCGGCGGCCAGAAGGCGCGCCGCTTCCGCGTGGCTCACGCCGGCCTCGGCGAAGGCGTCTTGCAGCGTTTCGCCCCGCTCCAGCGCGGCGAGCACGCCGGCGAGCTTCGCGGCCAGCGCCGGGTCACGCGGGATCATCGACGAGCATCCGTCCACAGGACTGACAGGTGATGATCTGGTCGCCCTTGCGCACCTCGACGGCGACCTGGGGCGGTGTCTGCGTGCCGCAGCCGCCGCAGTAGCCGTTGGTGAGGCGAACGACGCCGGCGTCGCCGTGTCGCTGGAGGAGGCGCTCGTAGCGCTTGCGCGTGGCGGTCTCCAGCTCGGTGAGGAGCTTCGGCTTCTCCTCGTGCAGGCGCGCCACGTGGGCCGTTATCTCCTCGAGGCGCGCCTCGATCCCCTGCTTCTCCGCGCTGCGCGCGCCGTGCTGCTCGCGGAAGCCGGCGACCGTCTCCTTGTTGGACGTCGTGGCCGTCTCGACCTCGTCCATCAGCACGAGCAGGCGCTCCTCCTCTTCGTCGATCTTCTTCTCGACCGCGCCGATCTCGTGGAGCATGGCCGTGTATTCCTTGTTCGATCCCACCTGCATGAGCTGGCCCTTGTACTTCTTGAGCTGCTCCTCGTGATCCTGGAGTGACTGCTCCAGCACGCGCCGCTCCTTCTGCATCGACTCCAGGCGCGCCGCCGCCTCGGCTTCGCCGGCGTCGATCTTGGCCAGCGTCCGCTCCAACTCGGCGACGCGCTTGGGCAGCTGCTGTTGCTCGACCTCCAGGTCGCGCAGTGTGGAATCGGTTCGGGCGATCGATAGGAGCAGGAAGTTTTCGCGCTGGGGATCCATCACCGCCGCCACCTATGAAAAAGGCCTCTCGTCGCCGAGAGGCCTGCATATCCGCATCGGAACGGCGCGCGCCGCTCTCGCTGGAGGCATGTCGTCCCGGTAACCACCATGGGACAACCACTGTAGACGGCGCGGCGCCCGGCGTCAAGCCCCGGGTGGGGGCCTTTCCTATGGTGTTCCCCGCCGGGTCCGGCTAGTATCCCGTGCGGAGCGCCGCCGCGCCGGCGCTTTGCGAGCGCCCCATGAACATCGCCTATCTGAAATACACCTCCGTCGGCCTGAATTTCTTCCTCAAGCGGACGCGTGTGCCCGCCGGGCGCGTTATCAGCCTCACCATCGAGACCACCAACATATGCAACTTCAAGTGCGTCTACTGCCCGCAGAGCGAGCCGGCCAAGCACTTCATAAACGGCAAGGGGACGATGTCGCTGGCGACGTTCGAGAAGGTCCTCGACAACATCCTCGGGGATTTCACGCCGCGCTTCATCTCGCTCCACCGCGACGGCGAGCCGCTCGTCAACAAGGAGCTCGAGGCGTACATCGCCTATGCCCGGTCGCGCGGGGTCAAGGTGGGCATCTCCAGCAACTGCTCGCTCCTGCCCGCGCGACGGGCGGAGAGCCTGATCGACGCGGGGCTGGCGTTTATCAAGACGGACTTCTGCGACGACGCGGAGACCTACGAGCGGCTCCGGGCCGGCGGCCGCTGGCACAAGACCCTGGAGGGGATGAACAACCTGCTCGCCGCGGCCCGCGCGCGCGGCGTCCGCTTCAACATGGCCATGACCGACATCAGCACCCACGGTGTGCCGCCGGAGCAAGCGGTGAAAAACATGGGCGCGCTGCGCGAGCGCTTCGCCGACTTCGCCGACTGGATCACGGTCATGCCCGTGCACTTCCACAACGCGCTCGACGAGAGCGCCGAGCGGCTCTCGACGGCGGGCGACGGCGGCGGCTACACGCTCTGCCACCACCCCTGGGTGCACATCACGGTGGACTTCAAGGGCAACGTGGTTCCCTGCTGCCGCGACCTGCGCAGCGAGTACGTGTGCGGAAATCTCCTGGAGACGCCCATGCGGGAGATATGGAACGGCCCGCGCTTCGTGGCGCTGCGCGAGGCGCTCGTCGAGGAGCGCCCCTACGACATCGGCATCTGCGCCAAGTGCGACCTGCCCACCAGCGGGAGCTACGCCGGCCGCACCTTCAAGAACAAGGTCACCAACCTCTTGTTCGGCCGCATGTGGAACCGCTGACTCACTCGAGCCCGCTCTGACGCGTCACCGGCTCGTGCTTGGGCCACGGCCGGGGGTCGTTCTTGATCTGCTGCTTGAGCACCTCGATGGCCTTCATGAGTTGCGCGTCGTATCCGCGCGCCATCTCCGCCGTGTCGAGGTCGACCACGATGTCGGGCTGGACGCCCTTGTTCTCGACCACCCACTTGCCCTGTGCGTCGTAGATGCGGTAGTCGGGGGCGGAGAGGCCGCCGCCGTCGATGAGCCCGATCCACATGGACACCCCCACCAGCCCGCCCCACGTGCGCGTGCCGATCACCGGGCCCATACCCCGCAGCTGAAACTCCATGGGCAGCATGTCGCCCCCCGAGCCGGCGTGGCGGTCGGTCAGGCAGACCATGTGCGCGCGCGTCGCGATCAGCGGGCTGGTCTGGTCGTGCGAGTAGCGGCGCGTCCAGTAGCCGACGACCGGCTTGGCGAGACGCCCGAGAAAGATGTCCGGGTCCAGCCCCCCGCCGTTGAAGCGCCCGTCGATGATGAGCCCCTTCTTTTGCGTCTGGGTGTAGAAGTATTTCGGAAACTCGCGCGCGGAGCCGAGATAGGTGTCGGGCAGGTGGATGTAACCGATTTCGCCGCCGGATTCCTTCTCGGCCACCATGCGGTTGTGCTCCACCCAGTCGAGATGACGGAGCGCGTACTCGCCCCCGCGCGGCTCCACCGTGTATTCCACCGCGCCGGAAGATGACGGCGAGTCGTTCACGAGAATCGTCACCTGCTTGCCGGCCAGGTCCTGGAAGTAGCTGTAGATGTTCCGGTCGGCCGTCACCTCGACGCCGTTGACCTGGAGGAGGTAGTCGCCCTCCGCCACCCGCACGCCGGGCCGCGCCAGCGGCGGAATGATCTCCTCGGTCCAGTCGGCCACGCGATAGATCTTCCCGAAGCGGTAGCGATTGGCACGCTCGTCCGTGGTCCAGTCCACGCCGAGCAAGCCTACTCTGACCGATTCCGCCTCGCGGCGGCGGTCGCCGCCGAACACGTAGGTGTGGGACGTGCTGAGCTCGCCGATCAGCTCGCCGACGATAAAGCGCACGTCCTGCCGGCAGGAAGCGTACGGCATCAGCGCCCCGTACTTCTTCCGCATCTGGTTCCAGTCGAGCCCGGTCATCCCGGGCTCGTAGTAGAAGTCGCGCTCCATGCGCCAGGCCTCGTTGAAGATCTGCTTCCACTCGGCGAGCGGGTCGAGGCGCATCTCCAGGTCGCCCAGATCGAGCGCCTTTCCGTCCGAGTCCGTCGCGGTGGCCTCGATGATGCCGATCTTGTCGCCCTTCTTGTAGACGACGTGCTCGCCGTCCGCGGAGAGCTGGTAGCCGTCGACCGCCTTGATCACGGTCTTCTCCTCGCGATCGTCGAAGGAGAAACGGTGCAGGTCCGTGGCGCCGATCTCGCGGAACTCGAAGCGGTTGAAGTCCCCTTCGTCCTTGTTCAGGTAGAAGAGCGCCTTTTCGCCCGCGGCGAGGCTGCGGTAGTTGCCCCGTGGCAGCGGCAGGTGCTCGATCCGGTCGGCGATGCCGTCGAAGTCGATCCGGACGCGTACCGCTTCTTTCTTCTCCTCGTCCCCCTTTTTCTCCTCGTCGCTCTTCTTCTCGCCCTTGCCCTTCTCGTCGTCGACCCCTTCTTCGTCGCTCTTGAAGGGGAGCACGGGCGCGCCGTCCTTGCGCAGCGTCAGGGCGTAGATGCCGGCCACCTTCTTGTAGACCATCTCCCACTCGAAATCACAGAAGGTCGGATCGAAGCGGCGGTTGGAGACGAAGAAGAGGTGCTCTCCGTCCGCCGAGAAGACGGGGCCGAAGTCGTTGTAGATGGGTTGGCTCACCCGGTGGACCTTGCCCTCCTCCAGCGCGTACACGTAGACGCCGTAGACCAGATTCTCGTCCATCTTCGAGTAGGCGAGGAAGCGGCTGTCCGGCGACCAGGCGAAGTCGTAGATGGGCTTTACGTCCAGAGACACGTCGACGTGCTCGTACGCGGCCCGGTCCACCTCGGTGATCTTCTTGGAGGCGACGTCGAGGATATAGCAGCGAAGCGTCTGGTCGGCGAAGGCGATCTTCTTGCTGTCCGGCGACCAGCGCAGCGTGTGGCGGTAGCCGTCCTTGTGCTCGGTCAGGCGGACCACCGCCTCCTTGCCGTTGGGATTCACCAGATAGATCTCGTACTCGCCGCTCTTGTCGGAGAGATAGGCGATGGTCTTGCCGTCGGGCGACCAGGCGGCGTCCTTGTCGCGCGCGCCCGAGTCCCGGGTGAGGTTGCGCGTCGGTCCGTCCTCCTTGGGAACCGTGAAGACCTCGCCCCGCGCCACGATGACCGCCCGCTTCCCGGAAGGAGAGCAGCCGAAGCCGGTGATGTTGCCGTCGACCTTCTTCAGGTACGGACGCGCCTCCGCCGCGTCGGCTCGGATCTC
>JAOTVO010000100.1 GCA_029863355.1 Candidatus Krumholzibacteriia bacterium | reverse complement strand
GGCTTCTTCACCGCGCCCGGGATCTTCTCCAGCGATACCTTGGAAACCTCCAGTTCGGCGCCGTGCACGACGATCTCCATCAGCTCGTCGACGGCGGGGAGCATGAACTTGGTCATGGCGCGGACGGCGGCGAGCTTGTTGGGTGAGAGCACGTGGTCGGCGCCGGCGCGGCGCAGCTTGGGGTGCGTCTCGTCATAGTTGGCCTTGGCTACGATGGTCAAGCTCTCGTTGAGGTCGCGCGCGGTCAGGGTGACGAACACGTTGTCGGCGTCGTCGCGTAGGCAGGTGGCCAGGCCGCGAGCGCGGCTTACCTGCGCCTGCTCCAGCACCTCCTCCGTCATCGCGTCGCCCTCGATGAATAGGCAATCGCGCTGGTCGGCCTGCGCGATGCGCTCGGGGTTCGAATCGATCACCACGAACGCGGCCTTCTTGGCGGCCAGCGCTTCGGCCAGCGACTTGCCCATGCGACCGAACCCACATACGATGAAGTGACCCGAGAGTTTGCTGATGCGCGATTCCAACTGTCGCCTCCCGAGGAATTGCCTGAGCTCGCCGTCGAGGACGAAGCGCACGACGTTGATGCCCAGGTAGAAGACGGCCATCACGCCGACGATCATGAGAAACGCACTCCACATCTTCTCCGGGTACGTGCGTTCCAAGCCGGTGTCGCCGACGGTGGTGAGGATCTGGATGGTCATCCAGAACGAATCGAAGACCGGCCGTCGGCCGTGCCCGAGAATGACGAAGCCCAGGGTGCCCGCGAAGACCAGTCCGACAAGCACCCACGCGCCGCGCACCATCGCGCGTTCACTCTTGGGCGGAGAAAGCGGCACGGCGAATCCTCGGCGGGAATCGTAGCAGAGGGGCCGGGCCGCGGCCAGTGGGGATCGGCGCTACCGCTGGCCCTGCACGATCCGGCCGAGGTCGTAGCAGGCCACGCTCATCGCCTCGGCCTCGGCGTCCGGCTCCGCCCCGCTCTCCAGTCCGAACATGGCCACGCGGGCGGCGCGCAACCCGCGCACCAGGTAGAGGCGGTCGCCGACCAGGTGGATGCCGTCGTCGCGGTAGCTCCCCTCGCCACGCAGCGAAACCTGCCGCACGAAGCGCCCCTCGCGGTCGAAGACGTCGAAGGTGGCGATCACTCCCGCGGATGCGGCGAATGCGCCGCGGCTGGAGAGCACCCACACGGTCCCGTCCGGCCGCGCGAACATCTGCACGACGTCACGGTCGGTGGGGCTGGCCTTCGACTCGGGCTGCAGGGAGCGGTCGTTGCGGCGGATACTCACGCGCGGCTTGAAGCGCTCCATCTCCTCGGGGCTGCGCTTGCGGTGTTCGTAGGCGCGCTCGATCACGTGCGCGAGGGTGCCGTCGGGGCCGTACACCTGGATGGCGTAGGCGTCGAAGTCGTCGCTCAGGTAGAGGGTGCCGTCGGAGCCCGCGGCCCAGGCCGGGGGCATGCTGCTTTTCTCGTCGAAGACCATGTTGGCGAAGTCCCGCGACGAGGCCTGTTCGCGATACGTGGTCTGGATCTCGCCGGAACGGTCCACGCGCACCAGCGCCTCCGTGATCTCCATGCCCGTTTCCTTGCGCGCGAAGGTGCGCGTGGCGAGGATGACGCCGTCGCCGGCGGGCCCGCCGCTCTCGAAGAAGAGGGGGCTGCCCTCGGGGGTCCTCGGCGTCGGGTAGTCGCCCAGGGGGTCGCCCTCGGGTGTGAGCACCACGATCTTGCCGGGCATGCGCTGCATGATGGCCACGTTGCCCTCCGGGGTGACGAAGAGGTCGCCCGCGCGGCGGAACTCGCCGGGCCCCTCGCCCTCGCGGCCGATCGAGCGGAGGTAGTTCCCCTCGCCGTCGAACACGAAGACCTCGGAGAGCTGGCCGTCGAGGAGATAGGTGTGGCCGGAAGGATCGGCGTCGATGCTCACGATGAGTCCGAAGAACACCGCCTCGTCGTCTTCGCCGCCGGCCTGCCAGAGGGCGCGCGGATCGAAGGTCTCGGCCGGCTCGGCGGGAATGGCGGGGTTGAGAACGTGACGCACCCCGTCGCGCGAGGTTACCTTGGCCTCCCCGTCACCCGCGGCGGCCGCGGTGGCCAGGACGAGCAGGGGGGTGCAGGCAAGGGCGGTTGCCTTCGATCGAAAAGCGTGTACGATGGTCATGTTGGCCTCCGTGTCCGGGGGGAGCCGCGATGCGACCCTTCGGGCCGATGTTAGCCCATTGAACACCGCCCCGCACCGGGAGTTTCGCGTCGACGATGCGCCGCAGCCGTCGTGAACCCTTGAACCTGGTCCTCGCCACGTGCACCGTGCGCGACTGGCAGCGCGGGGACGAACCCTCCCTGGTGCGCCACGCCAACAACCACGGCATCTGGCGCTGCCTGCGCGACGCCTTTCCCCACCCGTACACCATGGCCGATGCCCGCCGCTGGGTCGAGTATGCGCTGCGCACGGAGCAGGAGTTCGCCTGGGCCATCGCCGCGGACGGGTTCGCCGCCGGCGCCATCGGGCTCAAGCCCGGCTGGGATGTGCACCGCTTCAACGCCGAGATCGGCTTCTGGCTGGGCGAGGAGTTCTGGGGCCGCGGCATCATGACCGACGCGGTGCGTGCGGTCACCGAGCACGCCTTCGCGTCGCTCGGGTTCCACCGTCTCTATGCCGAGGTGTTCGCTTTCAACGCCACCTCGGCGCGCGTGCTGGAGAAGGCCGGGTACGAGAGGGAGGGCGTGCTGCGCGCGAGCGCCTTCAAAGCGGGGCAGCGCGTGGACCAGCTCCTCTACGCGCGCGTCCGCGCCTAGCGACGAAAGACCGTACAAGCGGTTTCGTCAAAACGAGTTGCGAATAGTGGAAGGGATTTCCGCTATTCTGGTTGCGCGCGTGACCGGAATCCTCGATACTCGGGGCCGGTTTATTCCGACGGGAGGATTCCGATATGAAGGCAGAGCGCGCGGCCAGCGCCGAGACCGTATCCAACGTCACCGAGATTCCCAGCCCCCGCCCGCGACCTCGCGTCCGCCACTTCAGGCGCTCGGAGGAACGCGCGTTCACGCGCGACGAGCGCGCGAACAACACCGTGCTCATCGGCGGGCTGACGTGGAACCACGAGCGGCTCATCCAGGGCGCCTGGCAGGGTCTCGGCTACCGCTGCGAGGTGCTCCCCGTGCCCGACGTGGCGGCGTTCCAACTGGGCAAGGAGTACGGCAACAACGGGCAGTGCAACCCCACCTACTTCACCGTGGGCAACCTCGTGAAGTTTCTCCAGGGGCTCGAGGACGGCGGGCTCTCGCGCGAGGAGATCCGGAGCAAATACGTGTGCGTCACCGCGGGCGCGTGCGGGCCCTGCCGCTTCGGCATGTACGAGGCCGAGTACCGGCTCGCGCTGCGCAACTCCGGCTTCGACGATTTCCGCGTTCTCATCTTCCAGCAGAGCGGGGGACTCGACCAGGCGGACGTGGAGGCCGGGTTGGAGATGAACCTGGATTTTTTTCTGGGCATGCTCAACGCCATGAACATGGGCGACATGCTCAACGAGTTCGGGTACATGATCCGCCCCTTCGAGGCCAACGGGGGAGAGACGAACGCCGTCCTCCACGAGGCGCGCGAGTACCTGGCCGACGCGCTCGCCCGCCAGGAGCGCGACGGCGTGGGGCCCAAGCTCCGAGCGATGCTCGCGCGCGTGGGACTGGAACGCAGGGTGAACACGTCGGACAAGTACGTCCGCCAACTCACCAGCCGCTACTACGAGGACGCGCTGCGCGCGGTGGGCGACATGTTCGCTCGCGTCGAGGTCGACCGCTTCCGAGTCAAGCCGGTAGTCAAGATCACCGGCGAGTTCTGGGCGCAGACCACGGAGGGCGACGGCAACTTCAACATATTCCCGTTCCTCGAGCGCGAAGGCGCGGAGGTGATGGTCGAGCCCATCGGCACGTGGATCATGTACATGATCCACCAGTACAAGCAGAAGCTGCGCGACCGCCGCGGACTCGACGGCGGCCGCCAGTGGGAGCCCGCGTGGTGGCGCGTCGACCACAGGCTCGCGCGGGAGTTTGGCTACCGCAAGCGCATGGCGCGCATCGGCCTGGCCGAGCGGCTCTACGCGCGCGAGTACGGCCGCCTCCAGCGCGCCCTGGGCGGCGGGCTCCTGCACGAGCTGGCTTGCCAGTACCACCTCCAGCGCGCCGGCCACCCCTTCTACAACTCCCGGGCCGGCGGTGGCGAGGGGCACCTCGAAGTGGCCAAGAACATCTACTACACCAACAAGAGTCTCAGCCACATGGTGCTCAGCCTGAAGCCGTTCGGTTGTATGCCCAGCACGCAGTCGGACGCCGTGCAGGCCGCGGTCATCGAGCGTTTCAAGGACATGATCTACCTGCCCATCGAGACGTCGGGCGAGGGCGAGATCAACGCGCACAGCCGCGTGCAGATGGCCCTGGGCAACGCGCGCCTGAAGGCGCGAGAGGAGTTCGCCGGCGTGCTCTCGGCGACCGGACGCACCCTCGACGAGCTGCGCGCCTACGTCGATGCGCACCCCGAGATGAAGCGCGCCACGTATGTCGTGCCCAAGTACGACGACCTCGCCGGTCGCGCGGCCAACTTCGCGCGCCACGTAGCCGAGCGGATGGCAACCGAGGGCGCGCGGAAAGCGGCATGACGCACGCATGAACAGCGCCACCTACTTCCTCGGACTCGACGTCGGCTCGACGACCGTCAAGGGCGTGCTCGTCGAGCAGGCGAGCGACCGCATCCTGTGGCGCGACTACCAGCGTCACGAGACCAAGCAGCCGGAGAAGGTGCTGGAGTTGTTGCGCCGCGTGGACGAAGAGGTGCCGGGTTTCGCCGACGCGGCGCGCGCGGGCACGGTGCGCGCGTTCGTCACCGGGTCGGGCGGAGCCACCATCACGCCGCACCTGGGTGCGAAGTTCGTGCAGGAAGTGAACGCCGTCTGTCTGGCCGTCGAGAAGCTGCACCCCGAGGCGGGGTCGGTGATCGAGCTGGGCGGCCAGGACGCGAAGATCATCGTCTTCAAGGAAGACCTCGAGACGGGCCGCAAGAAGAAGATTCCCTCGATGAACGACAAGTGCGCCGGCGGCACGGGCGCGGTGATCGACAAGATCAACGCCAAGCTGCGGATCCCGCCCGACGAGCTGTGCAACCAGGGCTACCACGGCGTCAAGCTGCACCCGGTGGCGGGCAAGTGCGGCGTGTTCGCCGAGACGGACATCAACGGCCTGCAGAAGCAGGGCATCCCACGCGAGCAGCTCATGGCCAGCCTCTTCGACGCCATCGTGGGGCAGAACCTCTCCGTGCTCACGCGCGGGCACACGCTGCGCCCGCACGTGATCCTGCTCGGCGGCCCCAACACCTTCATCCGCGGAATGCGCGAGGCGTGGCAGCACAATATCCCGCTCACGTGGCGCGAGCGCGAGGTGGCGATCCCGGAGGGGGAGGATCCGCGCGCCCTCATCAAGGTGCCGGAGAACGGCCAATACTTCGCCGCCATCGGCGCGGTGGAGTTCGGTCGCGACGAGGACGAAGGCGTCGGCGTGTACCGGGGTTGGGAGCCGCTGGAGAAGTACATCACCGATGGACGCAAGAAGGCGCGGCGCGGCGCCAGCCCGGGGCTGGTGAAGACAGAAAACGAATTTGAAGCGTTTCACGAGCGCTATCGCACGCCCGCGTACAAGCCGCGCGCGTTCGCGCGCGGCGAGTCTGTGCGCGTGTACATCGGTCTCGATGGCGGCTCGACCTCCACCAAGGCCGTCCTCCTGGACGAAGCGCGCGAGGTGGTCGCCAAGGCCTACCAGCTCTCCAAGGGCAACCCCATAGAGGACACCATCGAGGTGATCGCCGACCTGCGCGAGCAGGTGGAGGCGCAGGGGGCGAGGCTCGAGGTCCTCGGCATCGGCACCACGGGCTACGCCAAGGACGTGCTGCGCGACGTCCTCAGCGCGGACGCGGCTATCGTGGAGACGGTTGCGCACGCGGAGAGCGCGCTGCATTTCTACGACGACGTGGACGTGATCTGCGACGTCGGGGGCCAGGACATCAAGATCATGATCCTCAAGGACGGCAGCGTGAAAGACTTCAAGCTCAACACGCAGTGTTCGGCGGGCAACGGCTACTTCCTGCAGTCGACCGCGGGCGAGTTCGGCGTGCCCGTGGAGCGTTTTGCCGACACCGCCTTCACCGCGGCGGAAATGCCCACCTTCGGCTACGGCTGCGCGGTGTTCATGCAGAGCGACATCGTCGACTTCCAGCGGCAGGGGTGGACCCCGGCCGAGATCATGGCCGGGCTCGCCGCCGTCCTGCCCAAGAACATCTGGCTCTACGTGGCGCAAATCCCCAACCTGGCCAAGCTGGGCACTCGCTTCGTGCTTCAGGGCGGTACGCAGCGCAACCTGGCTGCGGTCAAGGCGCAGGTGGACTTCTTGCGCGAACGCTTCCGCGGCAAGGACGTCGAGCCCGACATCATCGTGCACAAGCACTGTGGCGAGTCGGGCGCGATCGGCGCCGCGCTGGAAGCGGCCCGTCTGCACGAGAGGGGTCGCGCCACCACCTTCGTCGGACTCGACGCCGTCTCGCGCATCAGCTACACGACGACGACCAGCGAAGAGACGCGCTGTCACTTCTGCAAGAACGAGTGCCTGCGCAGCTTCATCGACGTGGAGATCACGGGTCGCGGCGCGCGCGAGCAGGGAGAGGTGGATACCGGTCTAGCCGCAGTCGGCGGCCGCAAATCGAAGGTGCCTTTGGCGCAGGGCGCGCGCCGGCTCATCGTCAACAATTCGTGCGAGAAGGGCCTGGTGGAGGACGTCGAGGTCATGCGCGAGATCAAGAAGGACCTCGACGCGCGCCTCGACGCGAGCCCCAACTTCCTCGAGCGGTGCGCGCGCGAGGTCTTCAAGGCGACGGGGGCGGCGTCGGTGGCCGACCCCATGCCGCGCGTCGCGGTGACGGGCGCCCGCAGGGAGCGCGCGGCGAGCCGGGCGCGCCGCGCGGAGTATCGCATCGGTATCCCGCGGCTACTCAACCACTACTCGACCAACCCGCTCTTCAGCGCCTACTTCGAGAGCCTCGGCGTGAAGGCACAGAATCTCGTCTATTCCGACTACACCACCGAGGAGCTATATAAGGAGGGCTGCAAGCGCGGCGCCATCGATCCGTGCTTTCCCAGCAAGCTCGGCATCCCGCACGTTCACAACCTGCTCTTCAAGAAGCACGAGAAGCGCAAACTCGACGCCATCTTCTTTCCCATGATCGACGATCTCGAGACGGATCTCGTCAAGACCGTCGACTGCCGTGCCTGCCCCACGGTGACCACCACGCCCGAGGCGGTTAAGGCCGCGTTCACCAAGGAGGGCGACCTTTTCGCCAAGAAGGGCGTGCGCTATCTCGACCCCGTCGTGAACGTCGCCCAGCCGGCGCTCTTCGCGCGGCAGATGTACGGAGCCTTCGCCGACATCTTCGGGCTCGGCAAGGGCGAGAACCGCCGCGCAGTGGAGGCCGGCTACGCCGCGCTGCGCGCCTACCAGGAGCGCATGCGCGCCGAGGCACGCGAGACGCTCGAGCAACTCGAGCGCGACCAGAAGCTCGGCATCGTGGTGCTCGGGCGCCCGTACCACAACGACCCCGGCATCAACCACGAGATCCTCGTCGAGTTTCAGAAGCTGGGTTATCCCGTTTTCGCGCAGGACAGCCTGCCCACCGACGCCGACACCCTCGAGCGCCTCTTCGGCGAGGAAGTCCGCGCCGGCGAGATCACCAGTCCCATGGAGATCGCCGACGTGTGGAAGAACGCGTACTCGGAGAACACCAACCGCAAGGTGTGGGCTGCCAAGTACATCGCGCGCCACCCCAACCTGGTGGCGCTCGAGCTGTCCAACTTCAAGTGCGGGCACGACGCGCCCATCTACACCGTGGTCGAGGAGATCGTCGAAGCCTCGGGCACGCCCTATTTCTCCTTCAAGGACCTCGACGAGAACAAGCCCTCCGGATCCATCAAGATCCGCGTGGAGACCATCAGCTACTTCCTCCGGCGCTACCGCGAGGACAGGCTGCGCGCCGGAGCCCTGGCGCCGCCGCCTCGCGGCGAGGTGGTCGACATCTCCTCGCGCCAGCCCCCCGCGCCCCGCGTGCGCACCGGATTCGGCGAGCGCCTCAGGCGCATCGCCGCCGCGGCCATGATCCCGGCGTTCTTCCGCAGCTCGTCGTAGTCGCTGCCACGCTCGGGCTACACCTGCGGGTCAGTCACCGGAGCCGACAGCCGGATGACGGCGATCCACGCTTGCCGGCGCAGGGCGGGCACTCTGAAGAGCGCGTGATCCACGGTCTCCAGGCACCGGAGCAGCCCCTCGAAACCGGGCAGTCGGCGCCAGACCACGGCGGCGAGCGAGAGCAGGTGGAAGTAGCGGATCTCGACGCCGCCGAAGAAGGCGCGCAGCGTTTCCAGATCCCGTGATGTCAGGGGGTGCTCGTCGGCGCTGCGCATGGCGGGAGCGAGCCGGCGGTAGAGGTTGATGAGCGGGTTGTGGCCAAGCGGCTCGAAGAACACCGCTTCGCCGTCCGGTTCGAGCACGCGGCGAATCTCTTCCAGCATGTCGATGCCGGTGACCGTCGCCGCCCCCCGCGCCAGATCCAACGCGTAGCTCCCGGTGCCGCAGCCGTACTCCAGAACGCGCTTGCCGGCGCATTCCCG